>NZ_JBQEAU010000044.1:11924-30002 GCF_052108595.1 Advenella sp. | reverse complement strand
AAGGGCTCATCGTTTTGCAGCGCCTCATTGAACTCCGTGGCAATGTAACCGGGCACCACCGCATTCACGGTGATGTGATGCGGGCTCAGTTCCACGGCCCATTGCCGAGCCAGTGCATGCAGGCCGGCCTTGGCGACGGTGTAGGCCGAAATGTCCTTGCGTCCCTGCAGGCCGGTGACCGAGCCGGTCACAATCACGCGCCCGTATTTTTGCTGCACCATATGGGTGGCCAGGTGGCGACCCAGCGCCCATTGCGCGGTGAGATTGAGCCAGAGCACTTCTTCGAACTTTTCCTGAGGGGAAGTCAGCAGGCTTTCACGATGCTGCATGGCAGCGTTGGCCATGAAAATCTGGATGGGCCCATGTTCCTGGATCAGGCGGTCAACGGTGGCAATCGACTGATGGATATCTGCCGCATCGAAAGGCGCTTCAATAATCTGCAGTCCTGCCTGGCGCAGGGTGTGCGCGGCCTGCGACACTGTCTGCGCTGATCGACCATTGATGATGACCCTGGCCCCCTGCTCGGCCAGCGCGCGTGCACTGGCCAGCCCGATGCCCCGGCTGGAGCCGGTTACCAATGCAAGCTGTCCGTCCAGAGAGAACCGCACAGGGCCCTTAGAAATTGACATTAGCCGCACCTTTCAATTGCAGGATCTCGCGAGCTTCATCAGGGCTGGCAATTTGCAGATTCAGGCCTTCGAGCACCTGGCGTATTTGTGAGACCTGATCGGCATTGGACTCGGCCAGCCGTTTCGGTGCAATCCATAGCGAGTCTTCCAGACCAACCCGTACATTGGAACCCATGCTCGCCCCCATGGACGCCAGCGGGATTTGATTACGCCCTGCACCCAGGATAGACCACTGGTAATCCTGCCCGAACAGTCGGTCTGCCGTGCGCCGCATATGCATCAGATCTTCCGGATGCGGGCCAATGCCGCCCAGCAGCCCGAATACGGACTGAATGAACGGGGGAGACTTGACCAGGCCGCGATCCATGAAGTGGGCCAGGTTATACAAATGGCTGATGTCATAGCATTCAAATTCAAAGCGCGTACCGTTATCGTTGCCCAGGCGCAGGATGGTTTCAATATCCTTGAAGGTGTTTTTGAACACCAGGTCGCGGCTTTTTTCAAGATGTTCGCGCTCCCATTCGTGCTCGAACTGTTTGAAGCGATCCAGCATCGTGTACAGGCCGAAGTTCATGGAGCCCATATTCAGGGAGGCCAGCTCGGGCTTGAAGGTGGTGGCCGGGCGCATGCGCTCCTCCACCGTCATGTGGGGGCTGCCGCCGGTGGTGATATTGATGACTGCGTCGGTTTCTGCCTTGATGCGAGCCAGAAACGGCTTGAAAAATTCCGGATCCTGGGTGGGGCGCCCGTCTTTCGGGTCGCGTGCGTGCAAGTGCAGGATGGCGGCGCCGGCCCTGGCCGCGGCAATGGCGTCATCGGCAATCTGGTCGGCAGTGACCGGCAGATGCGCAGACATGCTGGGCGTATGGATTGCGCCGGTAACAGCGCAGGTAATAATGACTTTGTGTGGTTTTTTGCTTGTGCTCATAACGTGTTATCCAGGTTCAGAAAATGGTTGCGGTACTGGCGATGCACTGCCGGGTCGGCTGGACAGGGCCGTTCATGATCGGTACCGGATCAGTGGGTGTCCTGCGTATCGGTGTCGTTGGCATGTTGCCGCTTGTGGGCGGCCAGCGCCATCAGACGCTGATCGCGCCAGGCTCGGCGTGCAGCCAATTCGGTTTCCGGCAGATCGGCCCGGCGCGCCGTTGTGACACTGTCTATCAGCGCGCCCGACCAGGGCCGGGTATCCACCTGTGTTTTGGCCAGCTCCTGATACAGCGGCCCATAGCGCTCGGCATAGTCACGGATGCCCTGGGGGGCGTTCAGATCGATGGTCTCGAACGGCCCCATAAATGACCAGCGTAGCCCCAGGCCATTACTGACCGTAGTGTCCAGATCCTCCACCGAGACATAACCCTGTTCGACCAGCCGGAAGGCTTCGCGCAGCAGCGCGCCCTGCAGCCGGTTCAGGATGAAACCGTCGATTTCCTGTAACACCGTGACCGGCTTTTGTTTCACGGCATCCATGATGGCGCGGGCGCGCACGAGTGTTTGCTCGCTGGTCCACGGCGCGCCGCACAGTTCCACCACGGGAATCAGGGAGGGCGGATTGACCGGGTGGGCAACCAGGCAGCGGGCGCGACCGGCCAGCCCCTCGGTAAACGCCGATGCTGGAATACCTGAAGTGGAACTGGCCAGGATGGCCTCTGGCGGGGCGGCGGCATCCAGCCGGGCAAAAATATCCAGTTTGATGTCCAGCACTTCGGGCAGGTTCTCCTGCACATAGCTGGTATTGGCAACAGCCGCTTCCAGGCTGTCTGCGATGCGGATGCGCGCCATGGCGCCGGGCACATCGTCGACCAGGCCGTACTGCGCCAGCGTCTGCATTTGCTGCTCGATCAGCGTCACTGCCTGCCGGGCAGCCTGGGCATCGCCATCCCATAGCGTTGTTACGCAACCGGCGCGGGCAAAGACAACGGCCCAGGCCTGGCCGATCAGGCCGGTGCCGATAATACTGACTGAAGCAAGGGTAGGGGCGTTCACAATGAAAAGGTTTCCGCAAGAAGTGGGGGCGAGGTATGGGTCATGTCGGTGACGGACCATGGCAATACCGGGTTGCCCCCGTGATGGTATGAAAGGCAGCGTTTATAACTTGCACGAGGATGATTCGGATTCGGGGCCATAGGCCTCTTCACCCGGGATGGTGGCGGACACTTTGAAGTAATCCCACTCGCCTTTGGATTCCGATGGTTTCTTTACCTCGTACAGGAACATGTCGTGCACCAGCAGGCCGTTAGGCCGCACTTTGCCGTTCTTGATATAAAAATCGGCGATCGGGTTCGATTTGAACCAGTCCATGATGGTCTTGCCATCGTCGGTGCTGCTGGCAGCGACCGCTTTCAGATAGGTTTTGACTGCCGAGTAGTCGCCGCCCTGGTTAAAGGTAGGCATGGCCCCGTGTTTTTTCATGAAGGCCTGCGACCAGGTGCGGGAGGCTTCGTCCTGATCCCAGTACCAGGGGGCCGTGCGGTACATGCCCTGTGTTGGCTCCAGCCCCAGTGCATGAATGTCGCTGATGTATACCTGCAGGCCGGCCAGCCGCATGCTGGAGGTCACGCCAAAGTCGTTGGCTGCCTTGACCGCCGCGATGAAGTCATTTCCCGAATTGGCCAGGCCCAGGATTTTGGCGCCCGACGATTGGGCCTGCAGCATGTAGGATGAGAAGTCGGCCGTGCTCAGTGGCACTTTGACGCTGCCCATGACTTTGCCGCCCGACTGGCTGACGACTTCCGATGCCGTTTTCTGCAGTGCGTGGCCGAACGCATAATCTGCGGTAATGAAGAACCAGTCTTTGCCGCCCTGCTTAAGGACGGCGGATGCCACGCCATAGGCCGTCGCCCGGGTATTGTAGGCATAGTGCACGGTATAAGGGGTGCAGTATTCGTTGGTGATGGCGGTGGCGCCGGCGCCCACGGAAATCAGCGGGATATGCTTTTCGGCAGCCACGGTGGCGATGGCCAGTGTGGTGGCTGAATTGGTGCCGCCAATGATGACGTCGATTTTATTCTGGTCGATCCATGCGCGCGCCTTGGAGGCCGCCAGATCGGCGCGGTTCTGGTGATCGGCCGTCACAAGCGTGATTTTGTTGCCATCAATGGCGCCGCCGGCCTCGTCAATCGCCATCTGGATGGCCACGGTACCACCCGGCCCGTCGGTATCGGCGTACACGCCGGACATATCGGTAATAAAACCGATCCGGATTTCCTTGTCTGATATTGCGGCGGCGGCATGCGCCAGCGGGGCAGCAGCCAGCGTGCAGCATCCGGCAAGCACTAATGTTGTTGATTTCATCCTGTCTCCTATACACTGCGGTTGCAGAAGGTCGTTGTTGTTGATATAAGTAAACTATAACAACTGTGATCACAGAATAAACCTTGGTAATTACCCTTATATGAAAAACGAAAGAGAAGGCACTGCCAGTCGGCAAACCCTGAGTGCATCCGTTTTGGAACAGATCAAACAGATGCTGTGGAGCGGCAGGGTCATGCCCGGGGAGCAACTGTCGATCCGTAAAACTGCCGAGGCGCTGGGTGTGAGCATGATGCCGGTGCGCGATGCCTTTTCCCGGTTGGTGGCCGATCATGCACTGGAAGTGACGCCGAACCGCTCGGTGCGGGTCCCTGTCCTGAGCGTGGGAACCTTTACCGAGATTACCCGTATCCGTTTTGAAATCGAGGGGATGGCTGTTGCCGAAGCAGCGGGCAAGGCCAGTGCATCGCTGCTATCGGACATTGCCCTGATCAATGACACGCTGTCCCGGGAAATGGCCAAGCCGCAGGCTGATACGCAGGAACTGGTCAGCCTGAATCAGCAGTTTCACTTTGCCATTTACGAGGCGGCCGCCATGCCGGTGCTGTTTCATATGATAGAGAGCATGTGGCTGCGCATCGGCCCCATTCTGAACTTCGATCTGCGCCAGGGCTCGCCGCGTACCCGGGAGCAGGTGGCCGTGGCGCATCATCGGGCCATGATCGGTGCGTTGCAGCGTGGCGATGCCCAGGCTGCCCGCAGGGCGGTGGTTGCCGACATCCGCGAAGCATTTGAATATATGACAACGCGCACGCCCAGCCTGTTCCTGCCGCCGGATGGCAGCGGCCCCGGCCGCTGAGGAGTGATCCGGGGGCTAACAGGGACGTCGGGGGCTCGCAGTGGCAATGATGCCCTGCGAGTCCCTTATGGTTCTTATCGTCCAATGGCGCTAGGGTCCTTACAGGCTTTTTTGTCACCCACTTGTTGCAGCTTCTTCAATAGCCCTTATGTTCGCGCCATGACTTGCTTAAGGCACCCTTATGCAAGGTATCGTTAAGCAAGCCCCCTGCTGGGGATCAAAACAGTTTTTCGGTATGGCCATCCACAGCCAGCGCCTGTCCTGATATATTCAGCGCCAGATCGCTGCATACGAAGAGCGCCTGATTGGCAATATCGTCTGCAGTGACCATGGTATGCATGGCCGACTGGGCTTTGTACGTATCTTCCACCTCGGCGTGGGGCTTGCCCAGCATTTTGGCTTTGGCGCTGATGACCTGCTGAATGCGCGGGCCATCTACTGCACCAGGGCAAATCGCATTGACGCGGATGCCATCGGGACCCAGTTCATTGGCTAACGAGCGAGTAAAACCGATGACTGCCCATTTGGAAGCCGAATAGGGCGTGCGGCCGGCAAAGCCCAGGCGGCCCGCTGCCGATGACAGATTGACAATCGCCGGATGGGTTCCCTTGCGCAAATGCGGCAGCGCATTCTGCACATAAAGAAACTGACCCGTGATGTTGATGCGCAGGGTATTCTCCCATTCTGCCAGCGTGATATCCTCTACCGGCCCGGTCGGACCGGCAATGCCGGCGTTGTTGATCAGAATATCCAGTCCGCCCAGCGCCTGGACAGCCTGCTCCACGCTGCGCACGACATCGCGCTCGTTGCCTGCGTCCGCCGTGACGGCATGAACTTGCGGCAACTGCGACTTCAATGTCCTGAGCGCAGATTCATTGATATCGGTGACAAACACCGACGCGCCTGCCTTGGTGAAAACATGCGCCATGGCCAGCCCGATGCCACCGCCGCCGGCTGTGATCAATACCCGTCGTCCCTGCAAATCCATATCTGTCTCCTGGTTATGGTGATAATTGTCACTTTATGCCGAGTATCATAACTGGCGCGGCGAAAATATTAAAGTGTGATCACAGTAACCGCTGGTAAAAAGTCAGGGCTGTTGTGCAGATCAGTCGGCTCCGACATGCGGCGGCAGGGCTGCAGCAAGCCCACTTTGCGGTATTGCCAGTCGCGGATCTGGCGGTTTTTGCGGTTACAATGGACTGTCGTCAAAAACGCCCAATCAGAGATTGCAGCAGCCGGTCATATCTGGCGCGGCGCCAGTTGCAATCGTCAGGAGAAACAGTCAAGTGCAGGACATACGCAAGCAAGTGAGTCTGGTCGGCGTGCCGACCGATGTCGGCGCGGGCCATCGTGGCGCCAGCATGGGCCCGGAAGCCATTCGGGTTGCGGGTATCACGCAAACGCTGGAGCACCTGGGTATCGCAGTGCGCGATTGCGGTAATCTGAATGGTCCACCCAATCCCTGGTTGCCACCGCAGGCAGGCTATCGGCATCTGGAACAGGTCATCGCCTGGAACCAGCTGGCTCATGATGCGCTTTATGCAGAGCTTTGCCAGGGGCGGTTCCCCATCATGCTGGGCGGCGACCACTGCCTTGGGGTGGGGTCGATCGCTGCCGTATCGCGCTATTGTCGGGAACAGGGCCGCAAACTACGGGTGCTGTGGCTGGACGCGCACACAGACTTCAACACTGCCGATCTGACACCCAGCGGCAATATCCATGGCATGCCGGTAGCGTGCCTGTTTGGCCACGGGCCGCGCGAACTGGTGCAAATGGCTGGCCAGGTGCCGGCATTGCAGGCCGATATGCTGCGCCAAATCGGGATTCGCAGTGTGGACGAGGGTGAGAAAACATTCATTCATCAGCAGGGCATAGAAGTATTCGACATGCGTTTCATTGACGAGCATGGTATGCGTCATACCATGGAACAGGCTTTGCATGGCCTGGATGAAAACACTCATTTGCATGTGAGCTTCGATGTGGATTTCCTGGATCCGGATATTGCTCCCGGCGTAGGCACCACCGTGCGCGGTGGACCCAATTATCGGGAAGCCCAGCTGTGCATGGAGATGATTGCCGATACCGAATGCATGGCTTCGCTTGATATAGTTGAACTCAATCCGGCGCTGGATGTACGCAACCAGACCGCCGAAGTGGCGCTGGATCTGGTGCGCAGCCTGTTCGGACAAAGCACGCTGGTGCGCCCCAAATATAAAAACGGTTCTGGCAGGAAATAATGCAACAAACGACAACGAGTCAGGAAAAGAACAAGACGGTTCTTGAGCGGTTTCTGCACGCCCTTATTTTTGAAGTGCTGGCCATTGGGCTATCGGCCCCGCTGGCCGCCGTGCTGTCGGGCCATTCCATGACCGACATGGGCGTGGTGACAGTTGTGATCGCCATTATGGCGCTGATCTGGAATATGGTTTACAACGCCATGTTCGATCGCTTTCTGGCGTCAAGCGGAAAAAGCAAGACGCTGGTCATGCGCATCTGGCACAGCATCGGCTTTGAGCTTGGCTTGTTGGTCATGGCTATTCCATTTGTGATGTGGTGGCTGAACATCGGCTTGTGGGAAGCGCTGGTGCTGGATATCGGGCTGATTCTGTTCTATCTGCCCTATGCGTATATCTACAATCTGGTTTACGACACGCTGCGCAGCCGCTACTGGGGGCGTCGCGTGCAGCAATGCTGAACTGATATTTGATTGCTGGTATTGCGGCCCGTTCGTGCCAGCAGCGCCTGGCGACGTACACGACCGATACGATCAGTACACGCTGTGCGACTTCTGTGGCCCTTACAGCCCATCCAGCTCATCCAGCCTATGTAGCCCGATGGCCCGCCGCTGCGCCGGCGGTACAGTGAGGCGTTGTTACTTGTCGTCTCCCGCTGCGCCACCATGCGTTGTCATTTTTTTACCGGTTGTTGCTGCCAGACGGCGCCCGCTTTCAGGGCGCGCTGGTATGCTGGACAGTCTTCATCGTGCGCGCCTGGCAGATAGCCAATACTCATCAGAAAAGAGCCCACGATTTCCCCGCCCGTAAACTTGAATGTCTTGCGAAACAATCGCACCCATTGTTCCTTGCTCATGGGGTGATGCAGGTGCAGCCAGGCCTTGAATGAGCCATGCTCCTGCTGCAGCGATTGCACAACCTGGGCGTTGTGAATGGCCGCGTTTACTTTCAGGCGGTTGCGAATGATGCCCGCATCGGCCAGCAGCCGCTGGCGATCGGCATCATTGTAGGCGGCAACGGTATCAATATCAAAGTTGTCATAGGCCTGCAAAAAGCCGGCTTCTTTGTTCAAAATGGTTGACCATGACAGGCCCGCCTGATTGATTTCCAGAACCAGCCGGCCAAACAGCTCGTTGTCATCTTCCACCGGAAAGCCATAGCGCTCGTCGTGATACTGTTTATGGGTAGAAGCCGTTTCTGGCGGCAATTGGGCAACGAATACGCAGTAGCTCATGATGTTTCCTGATCAGGCAAAAAAGGGCAGTGGCAAACCACAAGGGTCTGCTACCATTCTGCATTATTCTACCTCCTGGACTGACCCGCAGTAACCGGCCATGTTGTCCGGCTTGCGACCCACCGCCATCATGAGCCAATCTGCATCCACTTCGTCCCTTGCGCTTAATCGCTACGAAATTGCCCTCGTGATAATTACGGTCTTCTGGGGTGCTACCTTTCTGATCGTACAGAAAGCGCTGGTGCACAGTGACCCATTTGTGTTTGTGGGCATGCGCTTTGGCTGTGCCGCGCTGGCCATGATGTTGTGTTCCATGCGCATCCTGCGGGGATTAACGAGCCTGGAAGTGCGTGCGGGCATGCTGATCGGCCTGTGTATTTTCCTGGGTTATAGCCTGCAGACCGTAGGCTTGCAGACCATCGCCAGCAGCAAGTCGGCGTTTATCACGGCCTTGTATGTACCGCTGGTCCCGCTGATGCAATGGCTGTTCCTGAAACGACCGCCAACCCTGATGAACTGGATCGGGGCGGCCCTGGCCTTCATCGGGCTGGTGTTGCTGGCTGATCCGCAAAGCATGGAAGGCGGGGCCGGTACGGGTGAGTGGCTGACGGTTTTGAGCGCCATTGCAATCGCGGTAGAAGTGATTTTGATCAGCCGTTTTGCCGGCCAGGTGGATCTGCGACGGGTAACCATCGTGCAACTGGCGACCGCGTCCATATTGGCAGGCCTGACGGGCGTTGCCCGAGGCGAGGGCATGCCCGATCTGGCCTCGCCCGTGCTGGTGATCAGTATTCTGGTGCTGGGCCTGGCCAGCGCGGTGATCCAGATTACGATGAACTGGGCCCAGAACCATATTTCCGCCACGCGCGCAACGGTCATTTATGCGGGCGAACCGGTATGGGCGGGCATCATCGGACGGGTATTTGCCGATGAACGACATTCGGCGCTGGCGCTGTTCGGCGCCGTGTTGATTATCGTCAGTGTGGTGGTGAGCGAGTTGAAGCTGCGGGTGCGGCGCCGGCCGCCGGCAGCGCTGCCCTGATCCTGTCTGGCCGATCCCGCCTGCCGCAACCCCAGGGTCGCTACCTGGGCGAACGGCCCTGGGGTTGCGGCTCATGTTTAAGTACCCTGTTTTTTGAGTCCGTATTTTTTGTTCATGGCCCGTATTTTTTATACGATCCCTGTTTAGTGTTGATTTACTTCTGCGATTCGGCCATGGCCTGTTCCATGATTTTGATGCTGCGCTGATAGGCGGGCCGTTGCGTGATGCGGTCCACGTAGGCCTTGAAGGCAGGGCGCGGTTCAAGTGCACCGAATTGCATATAAAACCGGATGGCCGAACCCACGTACACATCGGCCGCCGTGAACTGTTCGCCGCAGATCCAGGTCGTACTGGACACAGCCTGCTCCAATACGTCGACCGCGCGCTCCAGCGTCCCAAAGCCCAGCATCGCGCTTTTGTCCACCGGAATTGGCATACCCAGGGATTTCATGGTGATCGCTTCCTCCAGCGGTCCGGCCACAAAGAACAGCCAGCGGTAATAGGTGCCACGCAAGGGACTGTCGATCGCGGGGGCCAGGTTTTTCTGCGGGTACTGATCAGCCAGGAATGCGCAGATGGCGGCGCCTTCGGTAACCACATGACCATCATGCACAATGGCGGGCACCTTGCCCATCGGGTTGATGGCCAGGTACTCGGGCGTTTTCATGGCCCCCTGATAGTTCAGATAGACGGTCTCATAGGGTTCGTCCAGCTCTTCAAGCATCCAGTGGATAACGGCGGCGCGGGACTGTGGGTTGGAGTAAAAGGTAATACGGCTGGCTGACATGATCGAATCCTTACAGGAAAAAGGGGTGATAGGGAAAAAGGTTGCGCTTCGCACTTATCATAGTGCGCAGGCGCTTGGCTGTGCAAATCGAATCACTAGCCGGCACTTTGCCGTCCGGTGCGGCCAGGTGGTGCTTATAATGGTATGACAGGGGTATGGCAGTCGCCAGTGCGCAGCACAGGTTTTTCATATTTTGAACTGATGAGGTTAAGCAATGAAAACACGGATCGAGAAAGACAGTATGGGGCAGTTGGAGGTTCCGGCCCAGGCGCTTTATGGTGCACAGACTCAGCGCGCCATCAATAACTTCCCGATCAGCGGGCAGCGCCTGCCTGCCGCCTTTATCCGTTCCCTGTTGCTGGCCAAGGCGGCTGCGGCCAAAGCCAATGTCAGGCTAAAACAGATTCCACCTGACATGGGGCAGGCAATCGTGACCTCCGTGGATACGCTGCTCGAAGGCGATTTCATGGTGCATTTTCCCATTGATATCTACCAGACCGGATCGGGCACCAGCACCAACATGAATGCCAACGAGGTGCTGGCCACGCTGGCGACCAAACTGTATGGCGAGCCGGTCAGCCCCAATGATCATGTCAACTACGGGCAAAGCAGCAACGATATGATTCCTGGCACCATTCATATCAGCGCAGCAGTGCAACTGCACAAAGAACTGCTGCCGGCGCTGACGCATCTGGCCAAAGTGATTCGCAAGAAAGCGCGCGCGGTCGATCGCTATGTGAAGACAGGCAGGACCCATTTGATGGACGCCATGCCCGTACGGATGAGCCAATCGCTCGAAGGCTGGGCAGTGCAGGTCGAACAGAACATCCAGATGCTCAAGGCGCAGCAGCCGCTGCTGCAAACCCTGGCGCAGGGCGGCACCGCAGTGGGCACGGGGATCAACGCTCATCCAAAATTTGCCGCTGAATTTGCCCGCCAGATCAGTACGCTGACAGGGGTGCGCTTTACCCCTGCCGAAAACTTTTTTGCCCACATCAGCTCCCAGGATATTGCCGTGGCGCTGTCAGGACAGCTCAAGACCACGGCGGTGACGTTCATGAAAATTGCCAATGATCTGCGCTGGATGAATTCCGGCCCGTTGGCCGGTCTGGGTGAAATCGAATTGGAAGCGCTGCAGCCGGGCTCGTCGATCATGCCGGGCAAGGTCAACCCGGTTATCCCCGAGGCCACTGCCATGGTCGCGGCACAGGTTATCGGCAACGATGCGGCCATTACGGTGGGCGGGCAGGCAGGCAATTTTGAATTGAACGTTATGCTGCCCATGATTGCCCACAACCTGCTGGGCAGCATTCAATTGCTGGCCAATGTGTCCCGCCTGCTGGCGGACAAATCCATTGCCACCTTCAAGGTCAATGAAGCCAGGCTGCAGGAGGCACTGGACAAGAATCCGATTCTGGTCACGGCGCTCAATCCGGTAGTCGGGTACCTGAAGGCAGCAGACATTGCCAAACAGGCATACAAGGAAAAGCGGCCGGTGATCGACGTGGCTGACGAAAACACCGATCTGGGCCAGGCGCAATTGCGCAAGCTGCTGGACCCGAAAAAACTGACCGAGGGCGGACTGTAACCACCGTGATGAACATGCCAGGTGAATATGCAGTCTGAAATGTCAATGGAACAGCTCGAATTTTTCGACATTCCCAGCCCCTGCCGGGGGATATGCGAAGTCAACAGCCGCGGCCTGTGCCGTGGCTGTCTGCGCAACCGGGAAGAGCGGTTTCAATGGCAGACCTTTTCCGATACTCGCAAGCGTGAAGTATTGCGCCTGTGTACCCAGCGCAGGCACAAGCTGATCCTGGAAACACTGACTGCACGAGCGCAAGCGGCCGCCGGTCATGCTGCAGACAGCCAGACCGATATTGAAGAGGATGAACCGCGCCTGCCAGGCACCTGAGGCACGTCCCAAGCCAGCCTTGCTACAGGTAGGGGGCTGCGACGAGGCTAAAAGGGTGTGGCGTAACGCCTTTATTTTTCCTGCCAGCCCCGTTGCGTCACACCCTTGCTGTCGTTATGCGGTCGTATTGTCGGTCTTTGCTGCGGCATCATTGCCCGGGAACTGCGCCATATCCATCCACATGATTTCCCAGATGTGCCCATCCAGGTCGTTGACGCTGCGGCCGTACATGAAGCCGTAATCCTGGGGCTCGCGCACTTCGGTCGCGCCCAGCGCCAGGGCACGGTTGGTCAGTTCGTCCACCTGCTCTCTGGAATCGCGACTGATGCATAGCAGCACTTCGCTGCTTTTGTGGGCGTCGGCAATCGGTTTGGGGGTGAAGTCGGAAAATCGCTTCTGTTGAAGAAACATCACACTTGCCATTGGACTGATTGGCATGCACACTGCATTTTCATCGCTGAACATGGGGTTGAACGTAAAGCCCAGGCCCGAGAAAAATGTTTTGGTCGCTTCAATCGAGGTGACCGGCAAATTGACGAAAAGCAGGGTTGGGTTGTCGGTATTCATTATGAACTCCAGTAGGATTATTGTGGTGATTTGCTGCCAAAGTAATTCAGATACCAGATCTTGCCGAACCTGTCGGTGAGCGCCGCGAACAAGTCTGCCCATGGCGTCGGCCCGGGCGGCACGGCAATGGTGCCGCCGCCGGCGAGAATCTCTACGCAACGGCGCAGGCTGTCTTCACTGTCAAGGCTGACGCCAAAGCCGTAATCGTTACCCGGACGATAGCCTTCGGGACCGCTCATGTCGGTCCCCTGAATCATAAAGTCCTGGTTGACCAGATGTCCATGCATGATTGCCTGGGGGTGAAGCAACGCGGCCGCGCAATCGGGCCCGGAAGGCATGGGCGGGCTGTCGGCCACGGTCTGGAACTTGAGTTCACCACCGAAGCAGGCGTGGTACAGCGTCAGCGCCTGACGACATTGACCATCGAAATTCAGATACGGTGATAGCGTGACGCGCATGGGTGCCTCCGGTAGGCTGTCATTGACATAGTTGACACTATAGTGGCGCGGCATGCATGCTGAAAAGTGCAGATAACGGCAATTGAACGGGTTGATTGCGACATCATTCTGCCGTATAGTGAGCGCGTATCCGGTCGTGTTCGCTACCGGAAATCCGCAAGCGGAGTGTGCCATGAAGCAGATTGTTTTTCTTGTCCCCCAAGGCGTCAATCTTGCCGGTCTGGAACAGGCCCGGCTGGGGCTTGCCGAAGCCTGCAGCTATCGTAAGCAGCAAAACCTGCCCATGCCATTCGAGGTATCGCTCGCAGGCGCGCAAAGCGATATACGGGCCGGTAACGGGCATTACACGATCCATCCGGACCATCTGTTGCCGGATATTCCGCAAGCGGATCTGTACATTGTGCCGCCAACTACACCATCTCCAGCAGCGCTAAGCGAAAACGCCGCCCTGATCGGCTGGATCGCCGCCAAATTTGCGCAAGGTGCGCCGGTGGCCAGCCTGTGTATGGGCAGCTCCCTGCTGGCGGCGGCTGGTATTCTGGATGGGCTGCGGGCGGTTACGCACTGGCAGGCGCTGGAAGCCATGCAACAAGTATTTCCCAGGGTGCGCTGGAATGCCGAGAAAACCATGGATTTTGATGGGGGCATCTTTACCAGCGGCGGCGCCATTTCGGCCAGCCGCCTGATCCTGCACCTGATCGAAATGCATTCGGATCGGGCCACCGCCATCTATTGCGCCAAGGTGTTCCAGCTCGATTATGAACGCCATTCGCAGTTGCCCTTTTCCATTTTCAATGGCTGGAAAGCGCATGGCGACTCAAGCATCACCCCGGTGCAGTCCTTTCTGGAACGGCACTATTCCGAAAAAATTACAGTCGAACAGTTGTGCGATTCTTTCGCCATGGGGCGACGCACCCTGGAGCGGCGTTTTCGCAAGGCCACCGGGCAATCGGTATTGGAATATCAGCAGCGCATTCGGGTGGAAGCGGCCAAGCGGCAGCTTGAAATGACCAGCAGTACGATTTCAGATGTGATGTACGGGGTGGGCTACAACGACGCCAAGGCCTTTCGCGATACCTTTCGCAAATATAGCGGCTTATCGCCGCTGGCCTATCGCGAACGGTATCAGTAGCACGCGGGCCAGACCTGATAGCTGCCACACGGACAGCCTGCAGCGCAGTCCCCGCGCCGCTAGCGTCCATCCAGATCGCCTTCTTTGGTATTGACTTGGTATCGCCAGCTTTGACGTCGCCCGCTCCGACGGCCTCATGCCCAACCTGGCGACCGTTACCTGTCGCCCCCGACAGCGCGGGGCAAATGACCTGACAAGCTTAATAAATGGCGCCAACGCGTGGCAGCTTGCCGATTGCTTCGATGGCATGCATGCCCGATTGCACCTGGTTCTCCGATAGTGACTTGCCGTATTGAGCCAGCCCACGAACCTTTTCGCGAATTTCCTCGCGTGACAGGGTATTGCCCGGATCGCCCTTGGGCTCATCGACCCGGCCCTGCAGCGTACGACCGTCCTGGGTCACGACCGACACCTTGCCAATCCAGCGCTGCGGATAGGCGGTATCGACTTCTTCGTCCAGCTCCATGGTGACCCGGTCACGGAAATCCGCGACGGCCTGGTCATTGAGTGCAGCGTCAAACTCGGGCATGCCGGCACGCTGACGCAGGGCGATCAGCGCCAGCACCGTGCCCATGGAAAACTTGGACTGGTGCACGGTTTCGGGACGGGTTACCGCACCCAGGACGTCGATGGCGCCCTGATGCACATGCGTAATCACACGGCTGATATCGGCGGCGGCCAGTCCATGGTCCTGCATGACCCGCGCCAGGGCATCGGCGGCAGGATGCGTATGACGGCATGATGCGTGGTACTTGAACGAGGTTTCGGTCAGGGCCCAGCGCGAGCCCAGTCGGTCGGTCAGGCGGGCCGGATCAGCGTCGCTGGACATGCCTGCCCCCATGCCCTGAGCGCCTTCGAGAATCTGTTTGGCGCCGGTAAATCCATCGCGTGCCAGCCAGGCTGCCGTCAGGCCGTTGGCTGCCGCTTTGGCCGTATGCAACTGCTTGGAATCGGCCGCGGTACGCAAAAACTCCCACAAGCCGGCGGCCTGGGTTCCGGCCGAGCCGATGGCATCGAGCATTTGCGCAGGCGACAATCCCATCAATCGGCCGGCGGCCACGGCGGCCGCAATGGTGCCTGCCGTGCCCGTAGTATGAAAGATGCGGTAGTGCGAGCGGCCCAGAAACTCGCCCACACGGATACCGACCTCGTAGCCGGCCACGCAGGCGGTCAGCAGATCCCGGCCGGAAGCGCCCGTTTCCTGGGCCACGGCCAGCGCCGCAGGAAACACCACGGCTGCCGGATGAAATACCGAGCCGTTATGCACATCATCCTGTTCCACCATATGCGCCGCTGCGCCGTTGATCAGCGCTGCAAACAGCGGCGAGGTAGTCTGCGTGGAGCCGATGATTTGCGCACTGCCCTGGGCCGGGCCCATGGCCCGCGCAAAATCGCGGATCGACTTGACCGGTCGCGCCGGATAGCCTGCAAGCATGGAACCAAAGGTATCGAGCAGAAAATCTTCACAGCGGGCAATGACCGCTGCAGGGATCATCTCAAAGTTGAGCGTGGCGGAAAATTCGGCGAGGGTGGCGCTGGGCGTTTGCGTCATAACAGGCTTCCTGGACAAAAAAACGGGTAATAATGGGCCGGATCAGAACGAACGGGGCAGGCCCAGAACGTGCTCGGCAACGTAGGAATAAATCAGATTGGTTGAAATAGGCGCAACCTGGTACAGCCGGGTTTCACGGAATTTGCGCTCTACATCGTATTCATTGGCAAAGCCGAAGCCGCCATGGAACTGTAAACATGCATTGGCCGCTTCCCACGAGGCTTCCGAAGCCAGCAGCTTGGCCATGTTGGCCTGTGTGCCGCAAGCCTGCTTGGCATCAAAACGGCGCGCCGCTTCATAGCGCATCAGGCTGGCGGCCTCGATATTGATGAAGGCCTTGGCGATAGGAAACTGTACACCCTGGTTCTGCCCGATCGGGCGGCCAAACACCTTGCGTTCCTTGACGTAGGCACTCACCTTGTCGATGAACCAGTAACCGTCGCCGATACATTCGGCCGCAATCAGCGTACGCTCGGCGTTCAGGCCGTCCAGGATATATTTGAACCCCTTGCCTTCTTCGCCGATCAGGTTTTCTTCGGGCAACTCGAGATTGTCGAAAAACAGCTCGTTGGTTTCATGGTTCACCATATTGGGAATGGGCTGCAGGGTCATGCCGCCCTTGAGCGCGGCATGGATGTCGACCAGGAAAATGGACATGCCCTCGGACTTGCGGGTGACCTGGTCCAGCGGGGTGGTGCGCGCCAGCAGAATCATGAGATCGGAATGCTGGACACGGGAAATCCATACTTTCTGGCCATTGATCACGTAACGACCGTCTTTTTTGACGGCAGTGGTTTTGATTTTGGTGGTGTCGGTGCCGGTCGTCGGTTCGGTCACGGCCATGGACTGTAAACGCAGCTGGCCGGTGGCGATCTTGGGCAGGTAGCGTGTTTTCTGCTCGTCCGACCCATGGCGCAATAGCGTGCCCATGTTATACATCTGGCCATGGCAGGCTCCGGAATTACCCCCACAGCGGTTGATCTCCTCCATGATGACGCTCGCTTCAGTTAGACTGAGGCCCGAACCACCATATTCCTGGGGAATCAGGGCGGCCAGCCAGCCCGCCTCGGTCAGGGCATTGACAAAGGTCTCGGGGTAGGCGCGTTTCTCGTCAATATCACGAAAATACTCAGCAGGAAATTGGGAGCACAAATCACGAATGGCATCGCGAATGTCCTGGTAGGCGTCAGCTTGATGTTGCATGATGGAAGTCTCGGAAATATTAACAGGAACAGCCTGTACTTTGCCAGATTGCACCGGTTCTGAATATTGATGTTTGCTTAACAAAGACTTTAGCGTTTATTAAGGAGCACCGCAGATGGCGATGCATTTTGACCTCACGGACATGCAACTGATGGTGCATATTAGCGAAGTGAACAGCCTGACCAAGGGCGCCGAGCGCTCGCACCTGTCGCTGCCGGCGGCCAGCAACCGGGTGAAAAACCTGGAAAACAACCTGGGCACGGCGTTGCTGTACCGTAACAGCCAGGGCGTCACGCTCACCCCATCGGGAGAGGCCTTTGTGCGCCATGCCCATATTGTGCTGCGCCAGCTGGAGCATTTGCGCGGTGATATTCGCGAATTTGCCGAAGGGATCAAGGGCAAGGTGCGGGTGTATGCCAATACCACCGCCATGAATGAATTTATGCCCGACATCCTGAGCCGCTATCTTGCCCTGCACCCGGATGTCAGCGTCGAACTGCGCGAACGTTTGAGTTATCGCATCGTCAAGCTGGTCAGCGAAGGATTGGCCGATATCGGTGTGGTGGCCGGCATTGACGAAGACCAGGTCGCCTCTGACGATGGCGTGCGTTTCATTCCCTACCGTTCCGACAACCTGGTGCTGGTCACCTCGCAGAACCATCGGCTGGCGGCATATGATGAACTGGCATTTGCAGAAACGCTGTCCTACGAATTTGTCGGCCTGTCCGAGTGGAGCGCGATTCATGCGTTTCTGAAGCAGGCCGCCGAGACGCTGGGCAGCCCCTTGCGCTTTCGCGTCGAAGTGGGCGGCTTCGAAGCGGCCTGCCGGATGATCGCGGCCAACGCCGGCATTGGCGTGATCCCCGAAACAGCGGCTTTGCGCTACGTGGCCAACATGCCGCTGAAGATTATCCATTTGAGCGACAGCTGGGCATTGCGCCGTCTCTATGTTTGCGTGCGCCGACTGGAAGATTTGCCGTCTTTTGCGCAGGAGCTGGTCGCGCTGATGCAGGCCGATGCGGGCATGTCGGGCGAGGGCGGTTGCGCCGAAGACGAACGGCGTTTGCGCAATCTCAAGCGCGGCAAGCGCTGACTCGGGTCCCAAGCGGCCACGGATGGGTACGAGCGGTCATGACGGGCGGCGCGCCTCTCTCTTGTCCGACCTGCCCGGGCACATCCCGTCAAACGCCCGGGGAATGCCCAAGCACTGC
>NZ_JBQEAU010000044.1:0-11824 GCF_052108595.1 Advenella sp. | reverse complement strand
GTCCGACCTGCCCGGGCACATCCCGTCAAACGCCCGGGGAATGCCCAAGCACTGCCGGATATCGGCCGCCATAGGATCAGGTAAAGTCCCCCTTTCAGGATTAATAATTCCCTGCTGTGGTCCTAGGGGTTATGCTCATGGCTGTCAGGTTTTGGCAGGCAGCGCGTTTCAGCGCCGACAGGCACGCCGGTTTTTCATGAACGACCAGCTCAGGTGCAGGTCAGACTCCGCAGCCAGTTCATTGGCGGGGCGCACAGGTGATATTGCAATTGTGCTATTGCAATTATGTTTGCATGAGGGGTGTTTGCGCGAGCGTGTTTGCATGAAGGGTACAGCAGGCTCACCCGATCCGCGGCAACCGCCGCGTTACCAGGGTGCTGGCCAAGCTGCGCCGCTTTCAGGTGCGCCCACGACACGCCCGGCCCGTTGCCGAAGCGTTTATTATTTTATTATTGTCAGGAAACAGTGGAATGACTCAGGATGCTCAGCAGTCCAACCTCTCCGACTGGATTGGTCGCCAGGAAGTGGCGCAGGATTTTATCAATCCTTCTCAGGTAAGAAAAATAGCGGCCTCGCTGGAGACGAGCGCACCGGCTGCCGGGCAAGCGCTGCCACCCTTGTGGCAATGGGCGCTGTTCATTGAGCCGGCGCCGCAGGACCAGCTTGGCCAGGATGGTCACCCCAGGCGCGGGGGCTTTCTGCCGCCTGCCGATGATCGCAACCGCATGTGGGCCGGCGGTCGCCTGCAGTTTCACCAGCCTTTGCTGGTCGGGCGCGACGGCGAACGCATCTCGACCATCTCTGCCATCCGCGAAAAGCAGGGCAGTACCGGCAAACTGCTTTTTGTGACCGTGACGCATGAATATAAACAGGATGGGCAACTGTGCATCCACGAGGAACAGGACATCGTTTATCGCGAACCTGCTGCGCCCAAACTGGGTGGCACCGAAGCGGCCCAGGCCGGCGCGTGGTCCGAGCCCATCACGCCGACCAGCACGCTGCTGTTTCGTTATTCTGCGGTGACCTTCAATGGCCATCGCATTCATTATGATCATCCCTATGTAACGCAGACCGAAGGCTATCCTGGCCTGGTGGTGCATGGCCCGATGATTGCAACCCGTCTGTTGCAGGCGTTTTGTCAGGCCAATCCCGATAAAACCGTGACCGGCTTTTCCTTTCGTGGTCATCGTCCACTGATCGCCCCGGCTGAATTTCGTGCACAGGGTGTGATCACCGAAGCAGGCCGCGCACGCGTATGGGCCGAGCAGGAGGGCACCGTGGCCCAGACAGCAGAGGTAACTTTCAAATGAAAACAGAACAATCAACCGGCATTCGCCCGCTTGACGGCATCACTGTCCTGAGCCTGGAACATGCCATTGCCGCGCCCTTTTGCACCCGGCAACTGGCCGATCTGGGGGCCCGCGTCATCAAGGTGGAGCGACCCGGCGTGGGCGATTTTGCCCGCAATTATGATGAACGCGTCAACGGCATGGCATCTCATTTCGTATGGACCAATCGCTCCAAGCAAAGCCTTACCCTGGATCTGAAAAGCCCGCAGGCCAAAGAAGTGCTGGCCCGCCTGCTGCCCCAGGTGGATGTGCTGGTGCAGAATCTGGCACCCGGCGCGGCGGCGCGTCTTGGGCTCTCGTTCGATGCCCTGCACGAACAGTATCCGGGCCTGGTGGTGTGTGACATTTCGGGCTATGGCGCCGGCGGCCCTTATGAGCATAAAAAAGCCTATGACTTGTTGATCCAGAGCGAGAGTGGCTTTGTGTCCGTAACCGGCAGCGCCAATGAACCGGCCAAGGCCGGCTGCTCGATTGCCGATATTGCAGCCGGCATGTATGCGTATACCCATATTCTGTCGGCGCTGCTGCAGCGCGGCAAGACCGGCAAAGGCAGCCATATTGACCTGACCATGCTCGAAAGTATGGTCGAGTGGATGGGTTTTCCGCTGTATTACACCTATGACGGCGCCCCGCCACCGGTCCGGGCAGGCGCTGCCCACGCCGCCATTTATCCCTACGGGCCGTTTCTGGCCGGCAACGGCAAAACCATCATGCTGGGATTGCAGAATGAGCGCGAATGGAAAATGTTCTGTGAACAGGTGCTGGAAAAACCCGAGCTGGCCACAGACTCTCGTTTCGCATCCAACACGATGCGCACGACCAATCGCGATGCCTTGCGTGATCTGATTATCCAGTCCTTTGCTGCCTATGACGACGAGCAAATTATCGAGCGTCTGGAAAAAGCAGGCATCGCCAACGCCCGTGTCAACGACATGAAGGCGGTATGGGAGCATCCGCAACTGAAGGCGCGCAATCGCTGGACGCAAATGGACAGCCCGGTGGGAACACTGCCTACCTTTTTGCCGCCGGGCGTGAACAACAGCTATGACTTTCGCATTGATGCGGTCCCCGCGCTTGGCGAGCATTCGGCCGCGATCCTGGATGAACTGGGCTATGATGAGGACACGGTCGGTCAGTGGCAATCTGCCGGTATTATCTGACGGCCAGTAAATATACACAGGCGGGGCCAGACGAGCGCTGCCACCCGTAATAAACAAGGAGTTTGCCAGTCATGAAAATGCGATCCGCGCTGTTTGTCCCTGCCACCCGGGTTGACAGAATTCCCAAGGCGCTGGCCAGCGGCGCCGATATTGTCATCGTCGATCTGGAAGATGCGGTGGAACAGGATGCCAAGCAAAGCGCACGCGATGCGCTGCGCGAATTTGCCACCGCCAATCCCGAACAGCAGTTTCTGTTACGTGTCAATGATGCGCGCAGCCGCTGGTTCAACGATGATATTGCCCTTTGCGCGAAGCTGGCGAACATCACAGGCGTGATGCTGCCGAAGGCTGAAAGCGAGTCACAGATCAAGGCCGCAGGGATGGCCAAAAAGCCGGTCTACCCGATCATTGAAAGCGCTATGGGCATCATGCGGATGCCCGAACTGTGCCAGGCGCCGGGTGTGGCGCGACTGTCTTTTGGCGCACTGGATCTGGCGCTGGACCTGAACATGGATCGCGACTCGCAAGGGGCGCAGCAACTGCTGGCGGCGGTGCGTCCACAACTGGTGATCCAAAGCCGGGCAGCGGGCATTGATGCGCCACTGGATGGCGTTTTTCCGGATATTTCAGATACCGACGGGCTCAGGCAATCGGTTGCGCTGGCCAAAGGCATGGGGTTTGCGGGGGCGCTCTGCATTCATCCTGCCCAGTTGGCGGTGATCCATGACGTCTTTGAACCCACGGCGCAGGAAAAGGACTGGGCCCAGCGCGTGCTGGATGAGCATCAGCAAAGCGGGCGGGCTGCCTTTAAGCTGGATGGCCAGATGGTGGATATGCCGGTTATAGAGAAGGCCCGGCGGATTCTTCAACCTCATCTTTAGGCAGGCGGATAATAAAAGTAGACCCATGGCCTGGTGCCGACTGTACGCGAATATCCCCATGATGGCGCGTGACTACGGTTTTGACAAAAACCAGGCCAAGGCCCAGGCCCCCGGGGTCTTGTTCACGGGCCGCGCCTACACGGGTAAATAGCGTGAACAGGTGTTGCTGATCCTGCTCACTGATGCCGCAGCCCTCATCGCGGATGCTGACTTCCCAGAAGTCGCCTGCCGAGGTCAGGCTGCATGTGACCGTTGTGTTGTCCGCACTGTATTTGAAGGCGTTGTCCAGCAAATTGCCCAGGCAGCGCATCAGCAATGACTGGTCCCCCTTGATAAAGGCGCACAGCGGCGTGATGTTGCTCACAATGGGAATATTTCGGGTCCGGCTATCGACCCAGAGTTCATTGATTGCGTCCTGCAGCAGATCACTCAGATTAAGCGGTACAAATTCGATGTCGGCTTTTTCAGCCCGCGTAAATTGTACAAAGTCTTCCACCAGGCCGATGGTTCTTTCCGAAAGATGACTGACGCGTTGCAATAGCTCGTTGGTGGGCAGGGCGCGCTCCGCATCTGCCTGCAAGTCGATCAGTGCAAGAATGGAGTTCTGTGGCGCCCGCATATCATGGGAGATGAATCGCAAGGTGTCATCACGCTTGCGTTCGGCCTGACGCAGCGCACTGATATCAATCAGGTTCAGGATGTATCCCGAGCGGCGACGGCCGGCGGTATAGGTGGGCATGGATTTGAGCAGCAGGTCATTGCCGGCGCGATCACGCACTTCGAATCCTTCCTCGGCATGGATCCATGCTGCAGCACTATTGCCTGTTTCCGGTGTCTGTCCCGACAGGGTGCGCTCAGGGTGCTCGATCGCTGCCGCCAGTTCACGGCATGTCGGTGCATCGGGAATAATGGCATTGAGCAAAGTCTGCACCGGCAGCCCTTCGGTCAGCGCCAGATCGCCCAGGCTGGCCATGTACCGTTTGGCGCTGCTGGTCCACAGGGTAAGCTGATGGTTGGCGTCAAAGACAAGGGCCGGGTCCGGAATGGCATTGAAGCTGTCACTGATGAACTGGCGTAGCGAACGCACCCGGTTCAGCGCAAAGCGCAACTCCATGATCCGTTCATTTAACGACAAGTGAAATTTCTGAGGCGTATCGGCCAGTGCCATCTCTGCCCGCAGCAAGGGGTACTCGCGATTGAGTTCGCTCATTTCCCAACTCATCTGGTTCAGGGCCATTTCCTGCGTGCGCCAGCTCCATACGGGGTAGGTCAGCGCAATCCCGCTCATGGCCGCGACAGGCGTAATCCAGTAGTTGCCCAGCGCCAGCATCAGCAGGGAACCGGCCAGCACCAGCAACAGCGCCACCAGCGTGGCAAGCAGGACACGACGCGGCGACAGTTGCCTGATCGCAATCAGCAGCAATAGCACCGGCACCAGGGAAATCAGGGTGTGCGCCATTTTCCCGGGCTCGGTAATCCAGTTACCTTCACGCGTCGATTGCAACACGTTGGCCAGGATCTCGACCCCCGACATATTGTCTATGGCACCTGTGGAGTCCGGCGTCGGAAAACGGTCGCCCATCCCCGTTCCCCATGCGCCGATCAAAACATATTTGTTGTCGAAATAGCTGGCCGGAATTCGACCAAACAGCACGTCGCTGTACGACATCATGGGGAAGGTGAGCGGCGCGCCTACATAGGGGATCAGATAGGGTTGCTCCTTGCTGCGCGCGGTGAGCGAGGCGGAGGTTGCTGTATCGCCCCCAACGGCCAGCATCGATAGGGCAAAGTGCTGTTGCGTGCTGTCCTGGGGCGCGGTCAGACGGATACGGCGCACCATGCCATCGGAATCAGGCACAATATTGATAAAGCCCAGCGCGCGGGCTGCCTGAGCAAGTTTGGCAATGGGGTTGACCGGCAACTGCTGTCCGGGACCGGTCAGAAAATTGGCCAGCACCACCTTGCCGTTGCGTTCGATGGCCTGCGCCAGCTTTTGATCGACCAGAGGGTCATGCGGATCGGCGTCGGTAAAAAGAATATCGAATCCGACGGCGCGCGCATTGCGCAGCGATGTCAGCAGGTTGGCGTGAACACTCCGCTCCCACGGCCAGAAACCGATTTGCGCCAGGCTCTTGTCGTCGATCACGACAATGGCAATATCCGGGTCCGGCTGCCGCTCTTGCGTGTAGCTGACGGCCACGTCGTACAGGGCAAAACTGAAACGCGACAGCATCGAAAACTGGCTGCATAGCGCGGTCACGGTCAGGATCAGCGCCGTAACCAGAATCCATTCACGATGAAAGCGTCGGCCAAGCGAACCCCGCATTGCGCCTGCTGCCGGTTAAAACGTGGAATGCAGCAGGTAGCTGCCGTTGCCGATGCCGACGGGCGATCCTTGTCCGTCATTGATCGTATTCATGGTTTGCTCGATTTGCAGTACTGCGTGGCCGCCGGCCAGCATCTGCTGGTCAATGGAGCGCACCAGCACGTAAACAGTACCGTTGCGTACCGCCGGCAGGGTGGCCGTGGTCCCGGTAATGCGCTGGCTCCAGAGCACGTCATAGCCCTCGCTGTCTTCGGCCAGGACGAGCTCATAGGCAACGGCGCCCGGAACCGGATCGAAACGAAGCTGACGGTTGTGTGATTGCGCGTCCATCGGATGCAACACCGGGGGCGCCAGCAATGCGTGCGTTCCCGACGGCTTTCCGGCACCATCCGTTACCGCGCCCTGGTTGCTGCCAAGCCTGGTGAGCGAGACCCCATCGGCCGGCGAGAAATCTGCCTGCCCCTTTATAATGGCGCTGTAGGCGCCCTGGTCCTGGCGGGTTCCTGCACGCAGGATGGTGCCGCGAACTCCGGTAACACTCACTGGGGTGCGGATTTCAAAGCGCCCCACGCCTTCGCCGCCGGGGTTGACATGACTCTGGACTTCCCCGCGGTCGATGGTGAAGATGGCGTCGATATACCCGGTGCCCGAAAAGCGCTGCAGCCGTTTGGCGGTGACTGTGCTGTTGACGGGAACCAGTACCTTGCTGTTATCCGGCAGGGTCAGGGTAACGTTGCTGTTAGGGCCCGTGGTAATGACCGCGCCCTCGCTGATCTGACCGCCGGTTTGCGCAATCGGCGAGCCGTTAAGAAACGCCTGTCCGCGCAAGTGCGAAATGGTCGCGCTGGCAGGGACTTCGTCAATCAGGGAAAATGGAATTTTCAGTTCGAAGCCGACAGGAATCTTGTATTGATCAGCTATGCCGTTGATTTCGCGGATGGCTTTCCAGTTTTCCCGATTCTGGGTAAAACGCTGCGACAGCGTCAGCAAAATATCGCCGGGAACAAACCGGTAGGTGAAAAAGTCGCCGCGCGCACCGGCCGCCTGACCGAAAGCGGCGCCGCTGACCAGCGACCCGCCAACAAGGAAGGCCAGCAGGTAGATCAGGATTGCTCTGGATACTCTCATGTCAGGTCGGAGATGCGGGTCTGTTTGGGCTGGGCCGGGGTGTCCGAGGCTGCGGGTTCAGTTACCGCTTCCAGGCGGTAGCCCAGTGCGTACGATGAGACGATGCGCAGGCCGTTCTCCGGGCGAATCTGCAGCTTTTGCCTGACGTTGGACAAATGGGTGTCCAGGGTGCGGGAGGTTGCCGGAATTTCGCGATTCCAGATGGATGCGCTGAGCGCATCACGGGAGAACAGCCGCCCCATATTGCGGAAAAACAGAACCGCCAGGTCAAATTCCTTGGGCGCCAGTGCAATTGCTTCGTTGTGCAGGCGCACCGAGCGCATTTGCGTGTCGATGTGGTAGGGGCCCACTTCGATCACCGTATTGTCGACATCGGCCGGATTGGCGCGCCGCAGCAGCGACAGTATGCGCACGCGCAAGGCCTGCGTTGTATAGGGTTTGGCGATGTAATCGTCGGCGCCGGCCTCGATGGCTTCGACCAGGTCTTCTTCACTGGTCCGGCTGGTCAGGAACAGCACCGGCAGGGAATAGCCGATGTTGCTGCGCACCCAGGCCAGCACATCCTTACCGGTAATTTCGGGCAATTCCCAATCGAGAATGAGCAGATTGAACATTTCGGGATCCCGCAGGGCAGACATGAGTTCCTTGCCTGAACTGTAATGCGTGCAGCCATACCCCATTTTTTCTACTGCCTGCACCATTTGCGCCGCCTGGGCGAGATCATCTTCTAGTATGGCAATCTTCATGTGATTTTTTTTCCTAGTATGGCGAGGCGCAGGATCGCTGACCCCCAGCACATGGCCCCGCACAGCGGGAATTTAGTGGGCAATTATAGCAAAACCGTTGTTTTTTATGGACTATTTCGCCAAAGAGCGTAAATGCCGAACCATTTTTCGACCTTTTGCCTATTGCTAGCTGCGCAATTCTCCTGGGTTGCAACGTACTGTTTTCTTGACGTTTTATGGGGATTGTGTTAATGTGACGGGCTACCTAGTGGTAATAGCGCTGGGTAATAGCAGTAAGACTTGTTGCTCTTTGGTTGTTTTAAGGTCTCTGTTATATGGTCGTTTCGCCGACAGGCGCTTTGTGAAAGGCGCCTTTTGACGCTTTCAGTTGCATGTCCGTCAGTTGCAATATTCGTGTGCACGCGGCTTGTGAACTTATAGCTTTGCAGGCGAAATGATGCTGGTTCCAAGTTGGTGTTGCAGCCTGGCGCAAACATGCGCTGAGCGCAAGGCGCATCAATCAGGAAGCGGAACATGTAACGTGACTGGCCCCGGTAGTTTGTGGCAAAGCAATATTCTATTGAACGTTTCACGCAAACTTCTCTGGAGCTTTCCCTTCACAATCGGGCGCGAAGACATCTTCGGGAGCACAATTTTAAGAGCAGTATCCTGGTTAGAATGTCGTGCCAAAGCAACATGCAGGCGGGCAACACAGCAACGTGCATAAAAGCAACAGTCGTGTTGGTCATCTGCAATGCACAAAGCCTGTACAGGTTTTTTCAGCAAGAGAGAAGCCTGGCCGAACAGTCCCGACACGCTCCGGTCATATGCCGGCGCTACCATCGCGACTTTGCTGTCCATTCTTTCCCGGGCGTACATTAACGTCAGTACGTAAAACAGACGCAAATATAAATCGGTACAGGTTTCCTGTACATGAAATAGGATAGAAGGTCATGCCAACCATTAGCCAGCTCGTGCGTAAACCGCGCGTAAGCAGCCATGAGAGCAGCAAAAGTCCTGCACTTGAAAACTGCCCTCAGCGTCGTGGCGTATGCACTCGCGTGTATACCACCACACCTAAAAAACCTAACTCTGCGATGCGTAAAGTTGCCAAAGTGCGCTTGACCAACGGTTTCGAAGTTATTTCGTATATCGGTGGTGAAGGTCACAACCTGCAGGAACACTCCGTGGTTCTTGTTCGTGGCGGTCGTGTAAAAGATCTCCCAGGTGTGCGCTATCACATCGTGCGCGGTTCACTTGACCTGCAAGGCGTCAAGGACCGTAAACAGTCGCGTTCCAAATACGGTGCGAAACGTCCGAAGAAAGCGTAATTCGCTTTTCAACGGTTTCACCCGGTTTGGTGCTCACGCACAAAAAATGCTTCCTTCCCACCGGTTGGTAAGCGTGCAGCCGCAGCTGCGAGAAAAAATATCTGCGGTACGTAAGGGGCTGACCTCTCATATAGGCAGCCACGGCCACGCAAGTGGTTCAACTGAAACAGACACTCTAAGGAAGTACAATGCCACGTCGTCGCGAAGTCCCAAAACGCGAGATCCTGCCTGATCCAAAATTCGGCAGTGTTGATCTTGCAAAATTCATGAACGTTGTCATGCTGGCAGGCAAAAAAGCCGTCGCAGAACGTATCATCTATGGCGCGCTTGATCATGTTCAGGCCAAAACAGGTAAAGAACCTATTGAAGTGTTCAACCTGGCAATCAACAACATCAAACCCATCGTCGAGGTTAAAAGCCGTCGCGTGGGTGGTGCCAACTATCAGGTTCCCGTCGAAGTCCGTCCCGTTCGTCGCCTCGCACTGGCAATGCGCTGGTTGCGTGAAGCCGCGAAAAAACGCGGTGAAAAATCAATGGACCTTCGTCTTGCCGGGGAGCTGATGGATGCGGCCGAAGGCCGCGGCTCTGCAATGAAAAAGCGTGAAGACACACACAAAATGGCAGAGGCCAACAAAGCCTTCTCCCATTTCCGCTGGTAATTTAAGGACACAACCATGGCCCGCAAAACCCCGCTCGAACGATACCGCAACATCGGTATTTCTGCCCACATTGACGCTGGTAAAACGACAACTACAGAGCGTATTCTGTTTTATACCGGTGTGAGCCATAAAATCGGTGAAGTGCACGATGGTGCAGCAACGATGGACTGGATGGAGCAGGAACAGGAACGCGGTATTACCATTACTTCAGCCGCGACCACCGCTTTCTGGCGGGGCATGGCGGGTAACTATCCGGAACACCGCATCAATATTATCGATACACCGGGACACGTTGACTTCACGATTGAAGTTGAACGTTCCATGCGTGTGCTCGATGGCGCCTGCATGGTCTACTGTGCAGTAGGCGGCGTTCAGCCCCAATCCGAAACAGTATGGCGTCAGGCCAACAAGTACAAAGTGCCGCGTCTGGCCTTCGTGAACAAAATGGACCGCACCGGTGCAAATTTCTTCAAGGTTTTTGACCAGTTGAAAACGCGCCTGCGCGCCCATCCTGTACCTATCGTCATTCCTATCGGTGCTGAAGACAGCTTCAAAGGCGTGGTCGATCTGATCAAGATGAAAGCCATCATCTGGGACGAGGCCAGCCAGGGTACCAAGTTTGAATACCTGGATATTCCTGCCGAACTGGTGGACTCTGCCAATGAATGGCGTGAAAAACTGGTTGAAACTGCTGCCGAAGCTTCCGAAGAACTCATGGAAAAATACCTTGAGAGCGGCGAGCTGAGCGAAGAGGAAATCACCCAGGCGATTCGTATCCGCACCATTGCATGTGAAATTCAACCCATGCTTTGCGGCACCGCGTTCAAAAACAAGGGCGTGCAGCGCATGCTGGATGCAGTGATCGACTTTCTGCCGTCACCGGCCGATATTCCTCCTGTTACCGGCGAAGACGATGAGGGTAACCCCATTAGCCGCAAGGCCGATGACAAGGAAAAATTCTCTGCGCTGGCATTCAAGCTGATGACCGATCCTTTCGTTGGTCAGCTGACTTTCGTGCGTGTTTATTCGGGCGTTCTGGCCTCTGGCGATACAGTCTACAACCCGATCAAGGGTAAAAAAGAGCGTATCGGCCGGATTCTGCAGATGCATGCAAACAACCGCGCAGAAATCAAGGAAGTGCTGGCAGGCGACATCGCCGCTGTGGTCGGCCTCAAAGACGTGACAACAGGTGAAACCCTGTGTGACGTGGATTCGCATATCATGCTCGAGCGCATGGTATTTCCTGAGCCGGTGATTTCACAGGCAGTCGAGCCAAAAACCAAGGCTGACCAGGAAAGAATGGGTATGGCCCTGTCTCGTCTGGCCGCAGAGGATCCGTCCTTCCGCGTGCGCAGTGACGAAGAATCAGGCCAGACCATCATTTCCGGTATGGGCGAGCTGCACCTGGAAATTTTGGTCGATCGCATGAAGCGCGAGTTCAACGTGGAAGCCAACGTGGGTAAACCACAAGTGGCCTACCGTGAAACCATCCGCAAGGTATGTGAAGAAGTTGAAGGCAAATTCGTTAAACAGTCCGGTGGTCGTGGTCAGTATGGTCACGTTGTACTGAAACTGGAACCGCTGCCTCCTGGTGGCGCCGGATACGAATTCGTCGACGCGATCAAGGGCGGTGTGGTTCCTCGTGAATACATTCCTGCTGTTGACAAAGGTATTCAGGAAACCCTGTCTGCCGGTGTCGTTGCCGGATATCCGGTTGTTGATGTCAAGGTAACCCTGTTCTTCGGTTCTTACCATGACGTTGACTCGAACGAAAACGCCTTCCGCATGGCCGCATCCATGGCCTTCAAGGAAGGGATGCGCAAGGCCCAGGCGATTCTGCTGGAGCCGATGATGGCTGTAGAAGTGGAAACACCTGAAGATTACGCCGGTACAGTGATGGGCGACCTGTCCTCACGCCGTGGTATGGTTCAGGGTATGGACGATATGGTTGGTGGCGGTAAAGTGATTAAAGCCGAAGTGCCACTGGCGGAAATGTTTGGTTATGCAACCAATCTGCGTTCTCTGACACAGGGTCGTGCAACGTACACGATGGAATTCAAGCAATACGCTGAAGCTCCGAAGAACGTTGCCGAAGAAGTCATCAGCGCCCGCAGCAAATAAACACAACAGGTGTTGCGCCTGCTCTCTCCCAAAATTCAGACAGGCGCAACGTTTTCATATTCAGATAGATTAAGTATTGGATAGATATTATGGCAAAAGGTAAGTTTGAACGTACCAAACCACACGTAAACGTAGGTACGATTG
>NZ_JBQEAU010000043.1:2810-30964 GCF_052108595.1 Advenella sp. | reverse complement strand
GGTTCGCAGCCTGTCATTTGCGGCTGTACCATCAGACTCTGGCCGCCACCCGCCACGGATCGCACACATCGAGAGCACCTGTCCCCGATGGCAGGCTGCAAGCGGTTTACTGACGGCCGGTCAGAATACGCGCCGCTTCAATTGAGAAGTACGTCAGGATACCGTCGGCGCCGGCGCGCTTGAAACACATCAGCGACTCCATCATGACCTTGTCGTGGTCCAGCCAGCCGTTTTGCGCGGCCGCCTTGATCATGGCGTATTCGCCGCTAACCTGATAGGCGTAGGTGGGCACGCGGAAGTTATCCTTGACTTCCCGCACGATGTCCAGATAGGGCATGCCAGGCTTGACCATGACCATATCGGCGCCCTCGCGGATATCCGCTGCGATTTCCCGCAACGCCTCGTTGCGATTGGCCGGATCCATTTGGTAAGTCATTTTGTTGGATTTGCCCAGGTTGGTGGCCGAACCCACCGCATCGCGAAACGGTCCGTAGAAGGCGCTGGCGTACTTGGCCGAATAGGCCATGATGCGTGTGTAGATCAGCTTTTCCTTTTCCAGGGCCTGCCGGATGGCGCCGATACGGCCGTCCATCATATCGCTGGGGGCGACGTAGTCGGCGCCGGCGCGGGCTTGGGTCAGTGCCTGCTGCACCAGGATGTTGGTCGTCTCATCATTCAGTACATAACCGTTTTCATCCAGCACGCCATCCTGCCCGTGGCTGGTGTACGGGTCCAGCGCCACATCGCACAAAATGCCCAGCTCGGGAAATGCTTTCTTGAGCATGGCAATGGTGCGCGGAATCAGGCCGTCTTCATATGTGGCAGCAATACCGTCAGGCGTTTTCAGTGCCGGGTCGATAGAGGGGAACAACGCCATCACCGGAATGCCTAGCGAAACACAGGTCTCGGCCACCGCCAGCAGCGTGTCGGGGCTGTACCGGTTTACGCCTGGCATGGAGGCTACCGCTTCGGTCACGCCCGTGCCTTCCTTGATGAATACCGGGTAAATCAGATCATTGACGGTCAGGACATTTTCCTGAACCAGGCGGCGCGAAAAGTCGTCGCGACGGTTGCGGCGGGGGCGGGATGCGGGAAAATCGGCAGTGATAATTGAAGTCATGGTGTTATCCGTATTGCAGTCAGCACCGCAAGGGTGCAATGGAAAGGTGAAGCAAAAAGGGATGATCAGAAATCATCCACAGGTTTGTGCCGGCCCAGGGCATGCGAGCAAGGGGCGGTGACTGCGGCAATCTTGCCCGTCGTCGGCACAGGCTGCTTTCCGGCCCGGTGCTTGCGGACACCCGTGGCAAGCAGATATCCTGAACAGCGTACTGAAACAAGCCCGATTGCGTCGATTGTGTCATCAGAGTGCCCGACGCCCGAAAAGTTCAGCCCGATTGGCTGCCTGCTCACGAAAAGCGCGGCAATCAGGGGACGACCTGCGGAGAAATCCAGTTGACGATGCTGCTGTCAGCCTCTTCCAGCCCGATGCGTTGCGTAGCGGAAAACGGCACTGCATTCAAGGCGCCGATATCAGCCAGCTCCTTTTTAACCGCAAAGACCGCCTTGATGCGTTGCCCGTAAGGCAGTTTGTCTGCCTTGGTCAACAGCGCCAGCACGGGCTTGCCGGTAGGCGCAATCCAGTTGGCCAGACGCTTGTCCAGATCGGTTACGCCACGGCGGATGTCGATCAGCAGCACGACGCCGGCCAGCGAGGTGCGCTGGCGCAGATAGGCGCCCAGCACTTCAGCCCATTCTTCGCGGGCGTCGCGCGCGACAGAGGCATAGCCGTAACCGGGCAGGTCGGTCAGAAACCCGAGCGGCTGCTCCGGATCCAGCGGATCGGGGATGCCAAACAGGTTGATCAGCCGGGTGCGTCCTGGCGTCTTGCTTGAAAACGCCAGCCGTTTCTGGTTGGCCAGCACATTGATAGCGGAAGATTTGCCGGCGTTGGAGCGGCCCACAAAACAGACTTCAGGCGCCCCTGGCGGCGGCAACTGGTCGAGCCGGGCGGCTGAAGTGTAAAACGAGGCGCGATGTAATATTGACACAAAGGGTTCCGGCAAAAAAAGATTCGTCCTCTATTGTATAATTGCTAGGCCAAAAAATGCCTAAATTCATGTTTGAGGTTTATACTTCCGTGTTTATACGCATTTGTCTTTTAAAATACGGGCCGTGGCTGCTAAAGTGCGCCCCAGATCCATGGGATCACAGAGGATATTCATGAAGCGAGTTTTAACAAACATTCTGGTTGCCGGCAGCGTTCTGGCTGGTATGGCCTTCGGTACGGCAGCTTTCGGCGCAGAGGCCGCTGCTGCATCCGCTGTTCCTGACGCCGAGAAAGGCGCTGCCCTTTATACAAAGGGTGATACTTCTCGCGGCATTCTTGCCTGTGTCGCCTGTCATGGCGTCAACGGCAACAGTGGCGTTGCCATGTACCCGAATCTGGCCGGCATGCCTCATGAATACCTCACGCTTCAGCTTGAACACTTCAAGGCACCCGCCGACAAGGTTATTCGTGGCACGCCAGACGGCAAGCCTACAGCCATGGCGCCTATCGTGGCACAAATGACCAAGGAAGACATGCAGAACCTGTCAGTCTTCCTGAGCAAACAGCAACTGACCCAGCCTGCCAAGGCCAAGCAGGGTGACAACCGGAAGGTCGTCGAACGTGGTCGCCAGATCTGGCGTGCCGGTATTCCTGAGCGTAGCGTTCCTGCCTGTGCATCGTGCCACGGCGCGACCGGCCAGGGTATCCCATCGGCCTTCCCACGTCTGTCCGGTCAGCATCCGGAGTATCTGGAAGCTCAGTTGCATGCCTTTGCCGATGGCTATCGCACGCAGGGTGGCGCAGAAAACATGATGGGTAAAATTGCCAACCGCATGAATAAGGCAGACATCCAGGCCGTTGCAGATTACGCAGCTGGCATTCGCTGATTCGACAGCCTTTCGATTAGCGGCAACCTGGCAATTGGCCGCGATCGACAATTTCTGACCCGCGTTATGGAACTTTTCCGTAACAATGGGTCAAAGAAGGGGTAACGCGCATTGTGTGCCCCTTTTTCTTATGACAAATTCAGTATCTCGACCAACTACCAGAGCCTGGGGCGCCCAGCTCGTTGAATTGCTTGGCTCCATGCGTTTTGCTGTGAGCCTTCTCATGTTTATCTGCGTGGCCAGCATTATTGGCACGGTCCTGCAGCAAAACCAGCCTGACTTGACCTACACCGATCAGTTCGGCATGTACTGGTATGCTGTATTCAGCAAATTCGGCGTGGCGCAAATCTACAACACCTGGTGGTTCCTGCTCATCATGACTTTTCTGGTGGTCTCCACCAGCATCTGTCTGATACGCAATGCGCCCAAAATGCTCAAGGACATGCGCTCTTTTCGCGAATATATCCGCGAAGGCAGCTTGCGTGCTTTTCCACATCGCATTGATATCCAAACAGGTCTTACCTCCGCTGCCTCACTCGCGCGAGTCCGCAGCTGGCTGAAAAAAGAAGGGTATGCGGTCAAGGAAAAAACAGACGCCAGCGGCACGCTGCTGGCGGCCAAAAAGGGCAGTGCCAATCGGCTGGGCTATATTTTTGCGCATTCGGCCATTGTGATCGTCTGTATCGGCGGGCTGCTCGACAGCGAGTTGCCCAACCGCCTGCAAATCTGGCTGGGCAGCAAGCAACCCATTCCCGACACCGCCCGATTCGTTTCCGATGTGCCCGAAGCGGCGCGTTTTTCGTCTGGCAACCCCAGTTTTCGCGGCAATGTCTCCATCGCCGAAGGCAATTCAGCCAACACCGGGATTCTGGCGCTCAGCGGCGGTCAGTATTTGCAAATGCTGCCCTTCGATATCAAGCTCAATAAATTCATCATCGAGTACTACGAAACCAATGGCATGCCCAAGCGCTTTGCCAGCGAGGTGACGATTACCGACAGGGAAACAGGCCAGGTTTCCAATGAAACCATCGAAGTCAATCACCCGTTTCAGATGCATGGCATTACGCTGTATCAGTCAAGCTTTCATGACGGCGGCTCCAAGGTTTCCGTGACCGGCTATCCGCTGGCGGGCAACGGCAGTGCGCCGTTTGAGCTGTCGGGCGCGGTCGGCGAGCAGACAGGCGTGACCACAACCCTCAATGGTCAGAGCAAAAACTATACCGTGACCTTCGAGGACTTCAAGCCCATCAACGTCGAAGATCTGTCCGCCCCGAATCCGGGTGCGGCCCAGCCCAAAACGTTCCAGGAAGACATTCTGGCCGTGACCGGCAGCGCAGCCGGCAGGAATGACAAGAAACTACGCAACATTGGCCCCAGCGTATCCTATACGCTGACCGATGATCGCAACCAGTCCATCAAGTTCAATAACTACATGCTGCCGGTTATGCTTGAAGACTCACCGGTTTTCCTGATCGGTATGCAGTTGCCCGGCGATTCGATGTTCCGTTATGTCCGGATCCCTGCAGATGGTAAAAGCACGGTCAGCGAATTTCTGGCCATGCGCGCGGCATTCAATGACAAGGCGATGCGCCTGAAAGCGGCGACGGCGTATGCAGAGAAGAATCAGGATGGCCGTATCGATAAAGCGGTCATCGTCCAGCTGGCCGAGCGCGCGCTCAGCGTCTTTGCCGCCGACGGCTTCGCCGGTATCGACAAGTATGTTGAAGGCGAGGGTGTGTCCGAAAGCGACCGAGTTCCTGCACAGTTGCGCGAGCCCATGAAGAAAATCCTGCGCGAGTATCTGTTGTTCAGTGCCATTGAACTGCGCAACCTGGCGCGCGAACAGGCCGGTCTTGCGCCCATCGTTTTCGAAGGGCCGGATGCTCAGGCACAGGCGCGCTGGTTTGACCTGTCCTTGCGCGCAGTGTCTGACCTGGCAAATTACCCGGCGCCCATGTTTTTTCAGCTGAAAACCTTTCAGCATATTCAGGCCACTGTTTTGCAGGCCACGCGTTCCCCGGGTAAACTAATGGTCTATGGGGGATCAATCCTGCTGATATTGGGTGTGTTTTCCATGTTCTACATCCGTGATCGCCGAATCTGGATCTGGGTCAAGCCCGGTCAGGACGATCAGGATAGCCGTATGATGGCAGCCATGACCTCGCAAAAACGCACCCTCGACTTCAATCGTGAATTCGAGCGCTTCCGCCATTACTTTACTGGCAACGAAAAAGCCTAGAGGCAAATATGTCAAATACCGTTGTGACCGCATCAGGAGCCGCCGACCAGTTGGTCGATTGGGAAAAGAACATTACCGAGTCCGGCGACAGCCGCATGCTGCGCGGCAAACCGGACTTTTCCGACATTTTGTTCCTGCTGGTGTTGCTGGCAGGGGCCATCTACGCCATCATTGAGTACCCCGACTCGATGGATTACTACGAGAAAGCCATTCTGGTCGGCATGACATTTGCGGCCACCTGGATGGGCTGGCTGTGGCGGCCCGTGCGCAAGCTGATGATTGCCTGTGCCCTGGCAGCCGGTCTGGCGATATGGCTGTATGACGGGCAATTGGCGCATGCGGAAAGTAATTTCCTGCTGAAATACCTGCTGTCTTCGCAATCGGCCATTTTGTGGATGTGTGCACTGTTTTTCATGGCCACCGTGTGCTACTGGATCGGGTTTGTCAGTACTACCGGCGCCTGGATGGGGTCGGCCCTGACCTGGACCGGCGTTTTTGCCGGCTTCACCGGCCTGCTGGTGCGCTGGCGCGAGGGCCATCTGATCGCGCCCGACATGGGGCACATCCCTGTCAGCAACCTGTATGAAGTCTTCGTGCTGTTTTGCCTGATCACGGCCTTGTTCTACCTGTATTACGAGAGACGCTACAACACGCGTGCCCTGGGTGGCTTTGTGTTGCTGGTCATTTCGTCTGCGGTCATCTTCCTGCTCTGGTACACATTCGAGCGTGACGCTGCAGTGATTACGCCGTTGAATAACGCCCTGCGCAGTTGGTGGATGAAACTGCACGTGCCGGCCAATTTCATTGGCTATGGTTCCTTTGCCCTGTCCGCGATGGTCGGCTTCGCTTATCTGGTCAAGCAGCATGGCGCCACCACCAGCTGGAAACCCATGATTCCGCTGCTGGTCGTGGGCGGCGCCATGGTGTCGGAGCTGTTCATTTTCCGTGACAAGGACAATATGGGCTTCTGGTTCGTCTACTTCCTGGGCAGCCTGGCCATCGTTGCCGCTATTTTGCTAGGGCGTCGCGTCATTGCCGCCAAATTGCCGCCGCTGGAAGTGCTGGACGACATCATGTACCGGTCCATCTCCATCGGCTTTGCCTTTTTCACCGTGGCCACCATTCTGGGCGCGTTCTGGGCTGCTGATGCCTGGGGTACGTATTGGCAATGGGATCCGAAAGAAACCTGGGCCTTCATCGTCTGGCTCAATTATGCTGCCTGGCTGCACCTGCGCCTGATGAAAGGCATGCGCGGCACGTTTGCGGCCTACTGGGCGCTGGTTGGCCTGGTTATCACCAGCTTTGCCTTCCTGGGCGTCAATATTTTCCTGTCGGGCCTGCACTCCTACGGAGAGCTGTAAGCCACTGCTTACGGCCAGCGCCGGACAGCCAAAAAAAAGGGATACCCGGTTATACAGCAACCGGGTATCCCAACAGGGAAAATCGTCAATTTGTTCATATTCGCTGCGCCGACCGGCGCTTGCGCTCTTTACTGTTGCGTACCCCAGCGCCGTACAGTCATTTTCTCCAGGGTCGTAAACACCAGGTTCTCAACCACCAGGCCCAGGATCACGACCATGACCAGCCCGGCAAATACCTGCGCGGTTTCCAGTTCATTTCGGTGCTGGAACACATACCAGCCCAGGCCGCCCTGGCCGGATGATGCGCCAAAGACCATTTCTGCTGCGATCAGCGTACGCCAGGCAAAGGCCCAGCCAACCTTCAGGCCGGACACAATGGACGGCAACGCGGCTGGGATCAGGATCTGCCAGACAAACCTGAGTCCGCGAAGTCCGTAGTTCTGTCCTGCCATGCGCAGCGTTTGCGGCACGCTCTGAAATCCCGCGAAGGTGTTGAGGGCCAACGGCCACATGACTGAATGAACCAGTACAAACAACAAGCTGGTAGTACCTAGCCCGAACCACATGAGCGCCAGCGGCAGCAGGGCAATGGCCGGCAAGGGATTGAACATGGATGTAAGGGTGGAAAGAACATCCCGGCCAAGGCGGGTGGAAATGGCAAATGTAGTCAGAAAAAAGGCCAGTATCACACCCAGTGCGTAGCCTTGCAGCAACACCGACAGCGAGATCGCCATGCGGGCCGGCAATTGGCCATTGGCCAGGTCAGCCCACATGGCGCCAATGGTGGCGGTAAATGTCGGCAGAAGCAGCTCATTGTCCTGCCAGCGGCCGACCATTTCCCAGATCATCGCCAGAACCGCCAGGATCAGGATCTTGCGAATGCCGTCATGATTGAGCAGGCGATGCGCCAGGCTCAGGGGTTCGCGAACCGACTCGGTCTGTGCCGCCGGCGCCAGTGCCAAGAGCGGATATTCGAACTCCGGTCGATAGGGGGGGTCGATGCGCATGCTAGGCTGGTTCATGGGAACGCTCGGCAACGGCAGGATCCGATTCGGAGACAGGCAATTGCTCGAACAGAAGGCGGTGAATGCGGCTGGTTGCTGCCTGAAACTGCTCGCTGCCCGCGCTATCCATATTGAATTGATGGCTGTTGAGCTCTGCGCGCACCCGGCCCGGATGCGGCGACAGCAGCAAAATCCGATTGCCGACCACCAGGGCTTCTTCTATGGAATGGGTCACGAACATTAATGTGACCCGGGTTTCGTCCCACAATTGCAATAATTCTTCCTGCATTTTGCGCCGGGTGAGTGCATCCAGGGCGGCAAACGGCTCGTCCATCAGCAGCACGGCCGGCTCCATCGCCAGGGCGCGCGCAATCGCAACGCGCTGCTTCATGCCCCCTGACAGCGTATGCGGATAGGCATGCAGGAAGCTGCCCAGACCGACCCGGTGCAAATAGTGCTCGGCGCGTTCCCTAGCCTGCACCTTGTCCAGCGTACGCGAAGCGCGCAGGGCAAAGACGACATTCTGCAGCACCGTCTTCCACGGGGCAAGCTGATCAAATTCCTGAAACACCACCACGCGGTCGGGCCCAGGCCCGGAAATGGTTTTGCCATTCAGGGTAAAGGCGCCTGATTGGGGTTTGATAAATCCGGCAGCTGCTTTGAGCAGACTGGACTTTCCACAGCCGGACGGGCCCAGTAAAATGAACCGGTCGCCTTTGTAGATGGAGAAGCTGACGTCCCGCGTCGCCTGTACAATGGCATTGCCGGTCTGGTACTGCAGGCTTACTCCTTGCGCACGGAACAGGGCTTCGGGCAGGCTGGCTTCTTGGGAAGCATCACCACGCTGCAAAGAGTCCTGGTCTGCCAAGTGGATGGACGCGTTTTGGTCAGAGAGCTGGGATTTTTGCTTTGGTTGCTCAGGAGCGGCAGCCAGTCGCAATGAGGTGTTTTTCAGTGCATGGGCCATATTTCAACTGCCATTGTGGTTGTGTTCATCGTCAAAAAAGTAATCCTGATAGGACGCCGGGCGGTGCTTGATGGCGCCGACATTGCCCATGAACTGCGCCAGCGGGAAGGTATTTTCCGGCGCCAGCTTGACCTGGATATCGGGGTTCTTGATAATTTCAATCAATAGATTACGGTCGATACTGCTTTTGGCAGTACGGATATACGCATCGGCCGCGCCTTCAGGATTGGCCTTGATAAACGCCGCTGCTTCTTTCAATGACTCGACGAAAGCGCCATAGGTCTTGGGGTTGTCCTGGCGAAATTTTTCCGTGGCATACAGCACCGTTGACGTAGACGGCCCGCCCAGCACGTCATAGGATTTCAAAACAATATGCGCGTTCTCGTTGCCTTTGAGTTCCTGCTCCTGGTAGGGAGGCGAGGCAAAATGGGCGTTGATTTCGGTACCGCCCTTGAGGATGCTGGCGGTCGCTTCGGGATGGGGCAACGTCACCGTCAGCCGATCCAGTTGTTTGAACGCTTGCTTGCCCCATTGTTTGGATGCAGCCAACTGTAATATGCGTGCCTGGACCGACACGGTTGTTGCCGGCAGCGCAATGCGATCCTTATCGCTGAAGTCGGCAATGGTTTTAACGTCTGGATTATTGCTGATCAGATAATAAGGAAAGTTGCCCAAAGAGGCGACGCCTTTGACATTGTATTTGCCGCGCGTTTTATCCCAGATCGTCAACAGCGGGCCAACGCCGGCGCCTGCGATGTCGATCGAACCAGACAACAGGGCATCGTTAATTGCGGCGCCCCCCGACAGCTTGACCCATTGGGGTTTGATTTCAAGTCCTACAGTCTTGCCGTGTTTTTCGACCAGTTTCTGATCCTGCACAACCTGCAACAACAAATACACGATGCCATGCTGTTCGGCGATGCGCAGTTGGCCTTCGGCATACGCCGTGGTGCTGACAAGCGCGCAGGCCGATAGTGCAAGTGCTACGTTACGTACTGACAGAAAACGAAGCGGGCGTCTGGCTGGATTGGTAATCATGATGGGCTCTCTGGCTAAGGTGAATGCTGAAATGTTGTTATTGGTCGCCGCGATTATGCCGCATGTCGATTGGCTGGATCAGGGCGGGGTAAGGGGTGTGTTGCGCCGGCGATTGTGGCAATCCTGCAGCGATGCCGCGACCTGTTCAAGTGCGTGGGCAGCACCCGGTCGAACAGGCGGCGCAGGGTATTAACACATTTGTGATCAAACCGGCACGGCCCCTTCCACCGTGGTCCGGTTCAGGCGGCGACGCTGGTCATCGGGGGTGCCGCCGGCCAGATGGATGACTGACCGGTTATCCCAGAAAACCATATCGTCTGTCTGCCACTGATGGGTGTAAATAAATTCGGGGCGGATGCTATGCGCAAACAGTTGCTGCAGAATATCCTCGCTCTCATCATGCGGCAGGCCGACGATACGCGAGGTAAAGTGTTCGTTTACGAACAGGGCCTTGCGACCATTCTCAGGATGGGTCGTGACCACCGGATGCACCACCGGCCTGACTTCGTCCAGTTGCGCCTGCGTCAGTGCCGGGCGCCACGGCGCCTTGGCGCGCTGTTCTTCGTAGCGCTTGATGTAGCTATGCTCTGCCTGAAGTGGCAGCAAAATCTTTTGCAGCGATGCGGGCAGTGTTTCCCAGGCCAGGTGCATATTTGCAAAATGGGTATCGCCGCCGGTGTCGGGCAACTCGCGGGCATGCAGCAGCGAACCCAGGCTGGGCACCGCCTTGTATGACAAATCGGAATGCCAGAAAGCACCGGCATCGCCCAGGCCGATCGGCTTGCCGTTTTCCCGGATATTGGATATTTGCAGAATTTCCTCATGGCCAGGCAGCTGGAACTGTCTCAATACATGAATCTGCAGCGGTCCGAAGCGACGACTAAATTGCACATGCTGAGTCGGCGTAATGTCCTGCTTGCGAAACACCAGCACATGGTGGTCCGAAAAGGCTTGCCTGATACGTGAGAATGCCTCATCGGGCAGCGGCTGATCAAGGTTCAGATCAAGCACCTCTGCGCCAAGTGGCGCGGCCAGCGGCCGTATCGCGAAAGACGGTTCAGACGATACGGGTTGCCCAACGGGCGCTGGGGATGACGGGAGTGAAGCGTAGACGGCAGACATAGATGACCAAAGGCGAAATAGGGAATCAGATATGGCTACTGTATATAAGGAATTCTTATACGTAAAATAGAGAATACTTATTTATATATTCGGATATAAGAACGTAACCCGAACCAATATAACGCGGAGGGCAGACGCCTGGCGCCACAACCTTATTTTGTTTGACAGGCGTGATCGCGCTGCGCGAGTGGTTGCAGGTCGCAGACAGGCCGGAAGCAGCGATGCTTGCGAGCCAGGCGTTACAAGGTCCTTTGCCGAGGCCCTTGTTTCATCTGTCATAATGAAAAAAGCGAATGCCCGACTGCGGCACTCGCTTTGGATTATTCACCGGGCAACGGCCCGCGTCACGCAGTATCAACCAGGCAGCATCTGCTCCGAAGCGAACAGTTCTTCAACGGTTTCGCGGGGACGGATCAGATAGGTCTGATCGGCGTCGACCATCACTTCCGCGCACCGTGGCCGCGTGTTGTAATGGCTCGACATGACAAAGCCATAGGCCCCGGCCGATTCGATTGCCAGCAGATCATTTTGCTGCAACTGCAGCTGGCGGTCGCGCGCCAGCCAGTCGCCGCTTTCGCAGATCGGACCGACAACGTCGTATACCCTGGATTGTGTCGTGTTGCTCGTGTCAGACGGGCTGACGACAGGCAGCACCCCATGCCAGGCGTCGTACAGGGTCGGGCGCAGAAGATCGTTCATGGCAGCATCCACGATGGCAAAATTCTTGCTCTCGTGATGTTTCAGGTACTGCACTCGGGTCACCAGGATGCCGGCATTGCCAACCAGCGAGCGCCCGGGCTCCATGATCAGCTGCAGATGCCCATAGGCACGGTCTTCAAGCATCGCGAACACCTTGTCCAGCAGCAAGGCCGGGGCAATGGGCGTTTCGTCCTGATAACGGATACCCAGGCCGCCGCCGATATCCAGGTGTTCCAGCCTGATGCCCAGGCCAGCCAAGGTATCGAGCAGATTCAGCAGGCGCTCCAGCGCATCCAGATATGGCTCGATTTGTGTGATCTGGGAGCCGATATGACAATCGACGCCGACGATTTTGATCCACGGCAATATGGCAGCCCGCTGGTACACCTGCGCCGCTATTTCAATTGCAATCCCGAATTTGTTGTCCTTCAGGCCGGTGGAAATATAGGGGTGCGTCCTGGCGTCCACGTCCGGGTTTACGCGAAGGGATACCGGCGCGGTCCGTTCAAGCTGGCTTGCGATCAGGGAAATGCGTTCCAGCTCGTCGGTAGACTCCACATTGAAGCATTTGACGCCCGCCTGCAGCGCGGCTTTGATTTCCCAATCCTGCTTGCCGACACCTGAAAAGACAATGGTGTCGGGCTGCGCACCTGCTTTGAGGGCACGGGCCAGCTCGCCGCCGGAAACAATGTCGAAACCGCTGCCCCATTGCGCAAATTGCTGCAATACGGCCAGGTTGGAGTTGGATTTCATGCCGAAACAGACCAGTGCATTGCGGTTGACCAGAGGCTGTGCGTAGGATTCCCAGGCCGCTTTGAGCGCCGCACGGGAATAAACGTACAGCGGTGTGCCGTAGCGTGCTGCCAGCTCGGAAACAGAGACCGACTCTGCCATGAGTTGCGAGCCGTCATAATGAAAAAAGGGTGCACCCGCCGGGGCATTCAGTTCAGTCATGGTAAACAGTAGTTAATGAAACAATTAAAAAGAGTAATGTCACACGAAGATGACAGAAAATGGGGTAAGCACAGATGATGACATAGTTACGAAAGCAGGAATAACGTCACGCTGTCAGGCGTTTAGCCCAGCTGGCGTTGCTGGCCGGGCATCATTCCCGCTTTCATTGGGCTGGCTGTTGTGACCTGTCCCGTGTTGCAATAAGGATCACACCGCGACAGGTCACACCGCCACAGAGCCCAACGCAACCGTTTTGCGGCGCATGTGCAATGGGCCATCATCACGGTGTGGCAGTTGAGTTGGTGCCGCTAGCGGGCTGCCCGGCGGCGTCCTTGGCCGCTTGCTGTTTCGCCCTTTTCTCTGCTTCGGCCTTTTCTCTGCTTCGGCCTTCGCCTTGCGGGCCTTGATGCGTTCGTCGCGCTCCTGCAACTTCTGCTTTTGCTCGGCGGTAGGAAGGTACAGTGGCGCTTTATAGCCGCAAGCCGTTAAACCCACACTCCCGACAAGGAGGGTTACAATGATGGCTACAAGGCGTTTTATACTTGGCGCAGACACGGCACACCCTTTAAATTTTTTACAGAACCATATTATGACTGAATCAGAATTTCTTGCACGCGCAGATGCCATCCTGGACAAGATCCATGAACAGGTCGACAACTGGTTTGAAACACTGGATATCGACCTGGACGCCAGCCGCAGCGGTCAGGTACTGACCATTGTATTCGATCAGAAATCCCATGTCGTGGTCAACAGTCAGGCGCCGCTACAGGAAATGTGGGTAGCAGCGCCGTCCGGCGGATTTCATTACAAGTTCGATAACACCAACTGGGTGGACACCCGCACAGGCACGACGCTTCAGGATAATCTGAGCAGCATTTTTTCCGACATTACCGCTCGCGCGCTCACAATAACGCTCTGATCAGGGCTGCGCGGCAAAACCGCAATAGTGCAGGCCGGATGCTCGTTGATCACCATTGTGGTGTTTTCCGGGAGGCGCATCAGGCGGCGAACCAGCCAGCGCACCGTACTCGACGGCATACAATCATCTAACCGTTTTCCATCCGGCTCTTGGGCAAGTACCTCCGATCGTCTTGCTCTTTTTGTCCAGGCTCCGCGCTTTTGCACCGGGTTTGCTGCGCCTTGAACTGCGTCGGACCATCCAGAAGTAAAAAGGAAAGTAAAAAGGACCCATGCATTGGATGTGCATGGGTCCTTTTCATATTCCTGGTCAAACCGGCCACTCGCTTTTTCAAATCCTCTCAGATCCTTTCAGCGCTGCCAGAGACCGTCTCAGACCGCTTAAAACCGTATCGGCGGCCCACCCATGGGGTTGAACGACTCCAGGGCCTTGCCGATCGCATCGCCAGACGGAGCGGCAGGTTTGGCTGCGTTCGGGTCCTGGCCCCCGCTGCCCGAGACACCGATGTTGGCCAATGCCTTGCCCTGTGGGAATTCGGAGAAATAGTAGTTGTCACCGACCTTGGTCAACCCTTCAGGCATCGGGCCTGGTGCGGTCACTGGCACTTTTTTGAGGGCGGTTTGCATGTAAGTGAGCCAGATCGGCATGGCTGCACCGCCCCCGGTTTCCTTGTCACCCAGTGATTTGGGCTGATCAAAGCCCAGCCAGGAGATGCCTACCAGCTTGGGGGTGAATCCGGCAAACCAGGCATCGAATGACTGGTTGGTGGTGCCGGTCTTGCCCGCAATGTCGTTGCGTTTGAGCGTGGCCTGCGTTCTGGCGGCGGTGCCCGATTTGGCCACGCCACGCAGCAGTTCATTCATCACATAGGTCGTACGGGGATCCAGTACGCGGTTGGTTTCATCACCAGCCACGGCCGGCTGGGCCTTCATGATGACGCGTCCTGTGGCGATATCCACAACAGAATCAATGATGTATGGATTGACACGATAACCACCGTTGGCAAACACCGAGTAGGCGCTGGCCATTTGCAGGGGGGTCACGCTGCCGGCGCCCAGCGCCATGGTCAGGTATGCGCTTTTGGGCGGCTGACGTGCCGGATCAAAGCCAAAGCGGGAGATGAACTCGCTGGCAAATTCCGGTCCGACCGTTTGCAGAATGCGGATGGACACCATGTTTTTGGATTTGTACAAGCCCTGGCGCATTGTCTGGCTGTAGGTGTACGAGTTACCGTAGTTCTTGGGACTCCAGGGCTTGCTGCGCGTCTGGGCGGCACTCAGATGAAAGGGCTGATCCGAAACATTGGTGCCCGGTGTAATACCGCGTTCAAGGCCTGCAGCATACACGAAGGGTTTGAAGGTAGAACCGGGCTGGCGCCAGGCCTGGGTGACGCGATTGAAATCGCCCCGGTTGAAGTCGAATCCGCCGATCATCGATTCGATCGCGCCGTTTTGCGGGTTCAGGGAAATGAACGCGCCTTCGACCGTCGGCATATTGATAATCGTCCAGATGTTGTCCACTTTCTGCAGATAAATGACTGAGCCACGCTGGATCCGGCGGGAAACCGGCCCGGTTTTGACCAGGGCCCGTTTCACATAGCCCAAAGACTTGCCGCTCAATTCATAGATTTGTTCGGGCGTGCGCGCTGCGACCACTTTGGTGGCGCTGGCCGAGAGCACCACGGCCGTTACCAGGTCATCGCTGTCGCGGTGTTTATTGCGAATCTCTTCGAGGGCAAGGTCAAACCGTTCCGTATCGTTTTCGATCCCTTCGGGCAGGTCAACCTGGGCTGCCGGTCCGGGATATGGCTTTCTTCGCGTATACGACATGATGCCTTCGCGCACCGCATGATAGGCCACTTCCTGGTCTTCTGAGCGGATCGTCGTGTAAACGCTCAGGCCACGCCCATACACATTGTCTTTGTATACGTTGTACATGAGTTGCCTGGCCAGTTCTGCGACGTACTGGCCATGACGGGCAAAGTTGGTTTCCGGTGTTTCCTGCGTGTTGTCACGCAGGACGATTTTCTGTGCCATGGCCTGCTGATGCTGTTCGGGCGTAATGTATCCCAGCTTTTCCATGCGATCCAGCACGTAGTGCTGACGTGCGACTGCGCGCTTCATATTGGCGCGCGGATTGAAGCGGGAAGGCGCCTTGGGAATCCCGGCCAGCAGGGCCGCTTCGGCAATGGTCACTTCCGACAGGGGCTTGCCGTAATATGTGCGGGAGGCGGCGGCAAAGCCGTAGGAACGATGCCCCAGATAGATCTGGTTCAGATACAGTTCAAGAATCTGGTCCTTGCTCAGGTTCTGTTCGATCTTGTAGGTGAGCATCAGTTCGTAGAATTTGCGAATGAAGGACTTTTCCGAGGACAGGTAGAAGTTTCGCGCGACCTGCATGGTAATGGTACTGGCACCCTGCGACTTGGCGCCGGAAGCCACGTTGGCAATAACCGCACGACCTACACCCGACCAGTCGACCCCGCCATGGCTGTAGAAGTTATCATCTTCTGCCGCCAGCAAGGCCTTTGTCATAACCTCCGGGATTTCGTTGAAGCGCAGTACGTTACGCCGCTCTTCGCCGTATTCGGCCAACAGGATTTTGTCTGCCGTGTACACACGCAACGGCACCCGCGGGCGATAATCGGTCATCGCCTTCAGATCCGGCAGGTTCGGCCAGGTTAACGCTACGGCAAGGGTACCCAGCAACAAACCGCAAAGCCCAAGGCCAATGCAGAATATGACGGATTGAAAAAGGAACCGGCCTATGCGCGAGCCTGCGCTCGAGCGCTGCACAGTTTTACGAGGGGAGTTGGGTTTACGTGTACTCATCGCAGGCAATTTTAATACCTTCTAGCGGGAAAAGCTGAAATTTTCGGCTCTTTCTGTAACTGAATTGTGCTGTGTGGTGTACATGTGCTATGTTGCAACAAATAAACGACAAATCCTTGAAAACATGGTGTCATTTCTTTGACAACTGTCATAGAACGTCTGTATTTTCACGCCCCGGCGTAACCGGGAGAAAAACCTTTTTACGTACATGCAGCATACAGAACAGGACAATTCCCATGTCCGCCACACCGGTCAGGCGCCCATTTTCCTCATCGGAATGATGGGCGCCGGCAAAACGACCATCGGCCGAGGCCTGGCCCGCTCGCTGGGTCGGGACTTTCTCGATCTGGACCACGAGCTCGAGGCCCGTTGCGGGGTCAGTATTCCAACCATCTTCGATATTGAGGGCGAAGCCGGTTTTCGGCGTCGGGAAACCCAGGTGCTGCAGGATATCACCTTGCGTCGCGATGTGGTCCTGGCCACCGGCGGCGGTGCCGTTGTGGCGCCCGAGAATCAGGAACTGCTGCGCACGCGCGGTATCGTGCTGTATCTGAAGGCGGGCAGCGATGAACTCTTTCGGAGAGTCGCAAAGGATAAAAATCGTCCCATGCTGCTGACGGCCAACCCCAAAGCGCGTATCGTGGAGCTGTTAAAACAGCGCGAACCCATTTACGAGAGTCTGGCCGATTTCACGGTCGAAACCAGCCATGGCTCCATCAATACGGTGCTTGACGCTATTGACCGTCTATTGAAAGATTACCAACAACGAGGTGAAAGAATCTGATGGCCCCAGTCAACGTCGCTACATCTGCCGGACAATACCCCATTCATATTGCGCCGGGGCGCCTGCAGCACATTGCCGAATCGGTCCCGGTCAACGCCACGCGGCTGGTCGTCATCAGCAACCCAGTCGTTGACGGGCTTTACGGAGAGGCGCTGCGCCAGGCACTGGCCGGCCTGCACAAACCGGTGCTCACCATCATCGTGCCCGATGGCGAATCCTTCAAGTCGCTCGATACCCTTAACACCATTTACGATCGCATGCTGACCGAAAAGCTGGATCGCCGCGCCGTCGTTCTGGCGCTTGGCGGCGGCGTCATCGGCGACATGGCCGGGTTTGCAGCAGCAACCTATATGCGCGGCATTCGCTATATGCAGATTCCTACCACGTTGCTGGCCCAGGTGGATTCCTCGGTGGGCGGCAAGACGGCGGTCAATCACCCGCTGGGCAAAAACATGATTGGTGCGTTCTATCAGCCGGTCAGTGTCGATATCGACATCGATGTCCTGCGCACCCTGCCTGCCCGTGAAGTGTCGGCCGGACTGGCTGAAGTCATCAAATACGGCTTGATCCTGGATCGTGCGTTTTTTGAATGGTGCGAAAGCAATGTCGCGCAACTGGTGGCGCTTGACGCAGACGCACTGGCCTATGCCATTGCACGCTGCTGCGAGCTCAAGGCGCAGGTCGTCTCGGAAGACGAAAAGGAAACAGGCCTGCGCGCCATCCTTAACCTGGGCCATACCTTCGGTCATGCGATTGAGGCAGGCCTGGGGTTTGGCACCTGGCTGCATGGCGAGGCGGTTGCCTGCGGGCTGGTCCAGGCCGCCGTGCTCTCGGGCAAGGTGCTTGGCTTGCCTGCGGCCGATATCGCGCGGGTGCGCGCGCTGGTGCGTGCCATCGGCTGTCCGGATATTGCGCCGGATCTAGGGGGGAGCACCTGGCTTGACCTGATGCAGGGCGATAAGAAAACCGAAGGCGGCGAAATACGTTACGTACTCATGCCGGCCATTGGTCAGGCAGTGGTTCAGGCGGCCCCATTAAAGCAGGTTCAGGAAACGCTCAGCGACACAGTTGGCGACATTGCCATCGATCGCGGCGCGGTTCAGGTTCCTGATATGGCCGGCGCCCGGGCGTAAAGCATGACAGTGCCCAAGCTAGCGCCCTACGCGACCCATCCGGCCCACTCCAGGGGGCGGCTGCATCCGGAAGATGCCGACCCGGCGCGCGACCCTTTCCAGCGGGACCGTGACCGCATCATCCACAGCGGCGCATTTCGTCGGCTCGAATATAAAACGCAGGTTTTTGTTAATCACGAAGGTGATTTATTCCGCACCCGTCTGACCCACAGTCTGGAAGTGGCGCAAATTGCGCGGGCGGTGGCGCGCAATCTGGGATTGCACGAAGACCTGACCGAAGCGATCTCGCTTGCCCATGACCTGGGTCACACGCCATTTGGCCATGCAGGCCAGGACGCACTTCACGAATCGATGCAGACACTGCGTCCGGCGGCTGGCGGGTTCGAGCACAATCTGCAAAGCCTGCGGGTGGTCGATGAGCTGGAGGAACGCTATGCCTCGTTCAACGGCCTGAATCTCACCTTCGAAACCCGCGAGGGGATTCTCAAGCATTGTTCACTGTCGCACGCGCGCCAGCTGGGCGAAGTGGGGCAGCGCTTTATCGACAGAAAGCGCCCGGGCCTGGAAGCACAACTGGCCAATCTGGCCGACGAAATCGCCTATAACAATCATGATATTGATGACGGCCTGCGTTCAGGTCTTATCACAATTGAACAAATGCGTCAGGTGCAACTGTTTGCCACCTACCATGATGAAGTAAGTCGTCTGTTTCCCGATGTCACCGGGCGCAGGCTCATTGCCGAGATCATCCGGCGCATGATCAACGCCCTGATCGTGGACCTGACCCACACGACCCGGGACAATTTGCGTACTCATCAGATTCAGACACGTGAAGACGTGACCGAAGCGCCTGCGTTACTGCAGTTTTCCGACGCAATGCGCACGCAGGCCGACGAGCTCAAATCCTTTCTGATGCATAATCTGTATCGCCACTACAAGGTGATGCGCATGGCCAACAAGGCCAGCACCATCGTCCAATCGCTGTTCAAGGCCTTTGTGGAAGATCCGCGGCTGATGCCGGCAGACTACCGGCACGATGATGAGCGCAGGCAGGCGCGCGCCATTGCCGACTATATCGCCGGGATGACCGATCGTTATGCGATCAAAGAATACAAGCGTCTGTTTGTCGTATAAACCGGGGTGTTGCACAGCAAACTGGATTGACTAACGTTAAGAATTATTCATAAAAGCTACATTCATTCTTTTTTCAAAAAGCATCAAGAATTTTTTCAAAATAGGGACTTCGCATCTTGTTGGAAAATGATTTCGCATTTTCAATTTAGATAAGTCAAGCGAAATCCTATGGACAGTCCGGCCCCACCATTGCGTAGCCCCCATACTCTGTTTGTCGACGGCAATATGCAGAGTTTGCACGGCGTGCTTGCCGCCATGCGTAGTGCTGGTTTCCGTATCACAGTTGCATTTGACGGTCTGCAGGGGTACGAAAAGGCCATTACGCTGCAGCCCGATGTCATTGTTTCGGAATTGCATCTGCCCCGGCTTGATGGTATTCCTCTATGCCGTCGGCTCAAGGCCAACACACTCACCACAGATATTCCCGTGCTCTTTTACAGCGATCTGGACGATCCACAATCGCGCATCCAGGCTTTGGAATATGGGGCTTCCGATTTCATCTCCAAAGCCCATCCGTATGACGAAGTGGTAGCGCGCATCCGCATTCATGCCAGTATCTCCCAGCGGTTGCACAGCGTACGGCAACAGCAGGCGTCAATGCGTTTGTCCTCGGGCCAGGAACTGCATACCGGCACCATTGACAGCGACGATGAAGTCGCCGTGCGCATCGTCATGCAGTATGCACAGGACAATCTGTCTGAAGACCTGAGCCTGCCCAAGCTGTCAGCGCTGGTGTCCATGAATAAAAAGCGCTTGAATCGCGCCTTCTACAATGTTTGCGGTTGCAGCGCCTTTGAATACATTCGTGATTTACGCATGCGCACCGCAAAGCACCTGTTGGCCACTACGTCGTTGCGCACGCTGACCATTGCCGAAGACGTGGGGTTTTCCAACGCCGCCAATTTCGCAACGGCATTTCTGAATATGCAGGGCATGACGCCGTCGGAATACCGGCGAAAAACGAAGCAAATACGGGTTTCCGAGAGTGTGAAAAACACCAATGACGTATAAGCGACGGCAGCGAACCGATATACAATTAAAAGAAAAGGAGACTTGCCTTGCTAACACGCCATGCAACCTACGACGCAACCGTGTCGGCTACCCACTGGAATGTGCCGCAACACTACAATATCGGCGTTGATGTTTGTGACAAATGGGCAGACGGGGCCGACCGTCTTGCCATCATTCATGAAAAGTCGCCCGCCGATATCCAGTATTACACCTTCGACCAGTTGAAAGCCTATTCCAACCAGTTCGCGCACGTGTTGCAACAGGCTGGGGTGGCACGCGGCGATCGGGTGGGTATTTTGCTGGCCCAGGGCATAGAAACTGCCATTGCACATATTGCCTGCTACAAGCTGGGGCTCATTGCCATTCCCCTGTTTTCACTGTTCGGCTCCGATGCGCTGGCCTACCGTCTGTCCAATTCTGGCGCGCGGGGCCTGGTAACCAATGCAGAAGGGGTGGCCAAGCTGGGTACCATTGCAACGCCCTTACCCGAACTGAAAACCGTCGTGGATATCGATGCCACGCAAAATACACCGGCAACGCTGGCATTCTGGCCATCGCTGCAACAGCAGCCAGATACCCTTGAACCGGTTCGTACCCTGGCCGATGACCCTGCCGTTATCATTTACACCTCGGGCACAACCGGCAAGCCCAAAGGGGCCCTGCACGCACATCGGGTCTTGCCAGGGCATTTGCCTGGCGTTGAAATTTCCCACAATTTCTTTCCCGAAAACGCCAAAGTCATGTGGACGCCTGCAGACTGGGCGTGGATCGGCGGTCTGTTTGATGTCCTTATGCCATCATTGCATCACGGTATCCCCGTGCTGGCCTGCCGTTTTTCCAAATTTACCGCCGAAGCGGCTTTCGATATCATGTCGCGGCACCAGGTCACGCACACCTTTTTGCCACCAACGGCACTCAAAATGCTGCGCCGGCTGGAAAATCCGCGTGGCCGCTGGCCGCTGGCGCTTCGTTCCATTGCCAGCGGGGGTGAAAGCCTGGGGCTGGAACTGATCGACTGGGGGCGGCGCAATCTGGACATTACCATCAACGAATTTTATGGGCAGACCGAATGCAATATGCTGGTGTCGTCTTGCGCCGATCTGTTCGAGCCCAAAATAGGCAGCATGGGCAAGGCTGCGCCAGGCCATGATGTGCAGATTGTCAACGACCAGGGAGAGGTGTTGCCCGACGGTACCGAAGGCAATATCGGTGTCAGGTGTCCCGATCCGGTCATGTTCCTGGGCTACTGGAACAACCCAGAGGCCACCAGGGAAAAATTCGCCGGCGACTTCCTGGTAACGGGAGATATGGGCGTTCGGGATGAGGAGGGTTTTTTCCGCTTTGTCGGCCGCAATGACGACGTGATCACCAGTGCGGGTTATCGCATTGGTCCGGGCCCCATCGAAGATTGTATTCTGGGGCATCCACTGGTTAGCATGGTTGCCGTGGTGGGGCTGCCCGATGACGAGCGCACCGAAGCGGTCACCGCTTTTGTTGTCCTGAACGAAGGCGTGGTGCCATCGGATGCGCTGAAAAAAGAAATCCAGGATCATGTAAAAACGCGTGTTGCTGCGCACGAGTATCCGCGCCGCGTTTATTTTGTCGACGCGCTGCCCATGACCACAACTGGAAAAATCATCCGCAAGGAACTGCGCAACTACACCGAGGCGCCCCGGTAGCCACAGGTATGGCTGCTCAGGCCTTTTCTCTTTCCAAGAGGGGCTTCAAGTAACGTCCCGTATGGCTCTTCGGACTGGCGGCAATATCGGCCGGTGTTCCTGTTGCCACGATCTGTCCGCCACCCTGGCCGCCTTCGGGGCCCATATCAATAATCCAGTCGGCGGTCTTGATCACATCCAGATTATGCTCAATGACCACGACCGTATTGCCCGCATCTACCAGTTGGTTGATCACCTTGAGCAATAGTGCAATATCGGCAAAGTGCAGGCCGGTCGTGGGCTCGTCCAGAATGTACATGGTCTTGCCCGTGCTGCGCTTGGACAGTTCCAGCGACAGCTTGATACGCTGCGCTTCCCCGCCCGAGAGCGTGGTGGCAGACTGGCCCAGCCGTATATAGCTTAAGCCCACATCCATCAGGGTCTGCAGTTTGCGATTGATCACCGGCACCGCGCTGAAATATTCCAGCGCCTGTTCCACCGTCAAATCCAGCACATCGCTGATGGTGCGGCCCCGATAGCGAATTTCCAGGGTTTCGCGGTTATAGCGTTTGCCATGACATGTATCGCAAGGAACGTACATATCGGGCAGAAAATGCATTTCAACCTTGATAACGCCGTCGCCCTGGCAACTTTCGCAGCGGCCGCCCTTGACGTTGAAGGAAAACCGCCCGGGATCATAGCCGCGGGTACGGGATTCCGGCGTGCCGGCAAACAACTCACGGATCGGCGTGAACAGCCCGGTATACGTGGCTGGATTGCTGCGCGGCGTACGGCCGATGGGGCTTTGATCCACATTGATGATCTTGTCAAAGTGGTCCAGTCCCTCTACCGACGTAAAGGGGGCTGGCTCGGTCTGGGCACGATGCAGTTCGTGCGCCATCAGCGTTGCCAGCGTGTCGTTGATCAGGGTGGATTTACCCGAACCGGATACGCCCGTGACGCACACCAGTTTGCCTGCAGGCACCTGCAGTTCGACGTTTTTCAGATTGTTGCCCGAGCAGCCGCGTATTTTCAACCACGCCTGCTCCTTATCCAGCTTGCGCGGGTTATGCGCCTTGATGCGCATGCGCCCGCTCAAATAAGCCCCGGTCAGCGACGATTCATCATTGGCAATCTGATCCGGGGTGCCAGAGGCAATAATCTGGCCGCCGTGTTCGCCTGCGCCCGGCCCCATGTCCACCACCCAGTCTGCCGAGCGGATCATGTCTTCATCATGCTCGACCACAATCACGCTGTTGCCCAGATCGCGCAAATGTGCAAGGGTCTGGATCAGCCGATCATTATCGCGCTGGTGCAGCCCGATAGAGGGTTCGTCCAGTACATACATGACGCCCGTCAGTCCCGATCCGATCTGGCTGGCCAGCCGGATACGCTGCGCCTCGCCACCTGAAATGGTGTCGGCGCTGCGGTCCAGCGACAGGTAATTGAGGCCCACATTGTTCAGAAACTCAAGCCTGGCACGGATTTCCCGCACAATTCGGTCGGCAATTTCCTGCTTGGATCCGGTCAGGTTCAGGTTTTCAAACCAGTGCAGGCATTCGGACAGCGCCATTGCTTCTACTTCATAGATCGCCATGCCCACCCGCGAACCGCCGCGTGATTCATTGCCGATCAGCACATGCCGGGCGTCTTCGCGCAAGCGTGAGCCGCCGCAATCGGGGCAGACCTGCAGGCTGCGGTACTTGCCCAGTTCTTCGCGCACGGTATTGGAATCGGTTTCCTTCCAGCGACGCTCCAGATTGGGAATAATGCCCTCGAACGCATGTTTTTTGACAGAGCCGCGGCCCTTGTCGTTCAGGTACACAAATGAAATTTCTTCGCTGCCCGAGCCGTACAGCACCGTTTTCTGGATCGCCGGCGGCAGCTCTTCAAAAGGCACATCCATATCGAATTCGAAATGTGCCGCCAGACTGGTCAACAGTGAATGGGTAAACGCGTTGCGCTTGTCCCACCCCTTGATGGCGCCGCTGGACAGGCTCAGGGTGGGGAAGGCCACGACCCGTTTCGGATCAAAGAACCAGGTGTGCCCCAGGCCGTCGCAGGTCGGACAGGCGCCCACCGGGTTGTTAAAACTGAACAGGCGTGGTTCCAACTCTGCCAGGGCATGATTGCAGATCGGACAGGCATAGCGAATGGAAAACGGCTGTTCGCGCTCATTATCCATATCCAGCACCAGCACGCGACCATCTGCCAGCTTGAGCGCAGTTTCTATGCTTTCGGCCAGCCGCTGCTTGCTTTCTTCCCGCACTCGCAGGCGGTCAATGACCACATCAATCGAGTGCTTTTCATTTTTGTTCAGAACAGGGCGCGGCTCCAGTTCGGTCATCTGGCCGTTGATGCGCACCCGTACAAAGCCCTGAGCCTGCAACTGGGCAAAATCGTCTTCGTAGCTGCCCTTGCGTTCGCGGGCAATGGGGGCCAGGATGGCAATACGCGTATCGGCGGTCATGGCCAGAATGTGGTCCACCATATGCGCAACCGACTGTGCCTGCAGGGGTTCGCCATGTACGGGACAGTAGGGCGTGCCTACGCGGGCATACAGCAGCCGCAAATAATCGTGAATCTCGGTAATGGTGCCGACGGTGGAGCGAGGGTTATGACCTGCTGCCTTCTGCTCAATGGAGATAGCCGGCGACAGGCCTTCGATCAGGTCTACGTCGGGCTTGTCCATCAATTGCAGGAACTGCCGGGCATAGGCCGACAGGCTTTCCACATAGCGGCGCTGCCCTTCTGCGTACAATGTGTCAAAGGCAAGCGAAGACTTGCCTGAACCGGATAAACCGGTCAGAACGACCAGTTTATGACGGGGGAGGTCGAGCGACACATTTTTTAAATTATGCGTACGGGCACCGCGAATGCGGATGGCATCCATGAAATTATCTTTTCCTGTTGAACGAACTGGGTTTTTCTCGGACTAATCCATTACTATAACGCAGGTGTCAATACCAGTTATACCTTCCTCCCACTTTGTCTTTTTATTTGCTGAATGAATTCCGCTGCGCCAAGTCAACCCGCTCAAGCAGATGCTGCCAAACCGGCTAAACTCAAACTTACGTCCACTGAACGCCGTGCCAGCACGACACTGGCGCTGCTTTTTGCGGTTCGCATGCTGGGCCTGTTCCTGCTGACCCCGGTTTTTGCCGATGCGGCCAAAAGCCTGACCGGCGGTAGTAATGCGGCACTGGTGGGAGCGGCCATTGGCGCGTATGGTCTGACTCAGGCCATTTTGCAGATTCCGCTGGGCATGGCTTCGGACCGTTTTGGCCGCCGCCCGGTGATTATTGGCGGTATGGTGCTGTTCATCATCGGTGGCATCGTTTGCGCACTCAGTGATTCGGTAACTGGCGTCGTCATTGGCCGTTCCATCCAGGGGCTGGGGGCCATTTCCGCGGCCATTACCGCCTGGGTGGCAGATGCGACGCGCCCGGAAGTCCGCACCCGCGCGATGGCCATGGTGGGCGGCTCCATCGGTATTTCGTTTGCCCTGGCGCTGGTGCTCGCCCCCCTGCTGGTCGAATATGGAGGCCTCTCGGGCCTGTTCTGGGTTATTTCCCTGCTGGGCTTTGTCAGCCTGCTGCTGGCCACTTTTATTGTGCCGGTAGCGCCCTTGCAGATCCCTGCCATCCAGTCGCGCCCGCGCGATGTGCTGAAAAACGGCGACCTCTTGCGACTGAATTTTGGCGTGTTCTGCCTGCACTGCATCCTGATGTCCATTTTCGTGGTGGCGCCCCCACTGCTGATCGGGCTGGGCGGGTTTACGACCGGCACGTTGTGGAAGGTCTACCTGCCCGTGATTCTGGCTTCATTTGTGGCCATGGTGCCGGTCGTTTTCTACACGGAAACGCGGCACGTACACAAGCAGAGCCTGGAGTGGAGCGTGGCCGGCCTGGCCATCGTCATGGCCATCATGGCTTTTGCGACCCACTCGTTCGCCGCCATTGTGGTGCTCTTTGTGGGTTATTTCGTTGCATTCAATATTCTGGAAGCGTTGCAGCCATCACTGGTATCGCGCGTTGCCCCGGCAGAGCACAAGGGGTTGGCCCTCGGGTTCTATAATATGTCCCAGGCCCTGGGTGTTGCGGCAGGGGGCGCGGTAGGCGGCCTGCTGGCCCGCTACACGGGCGTGCCGACCGTTTTCCTCATGGGCGCGATATTGGCTGCCGTCTGGTTCTTTACCGCCAGAAGCTTCAAATCTCCTACGTAAAGCCCGTGGTGGCTATAATGACCCAATTGTGCAAGCCGGTAAGGGCAGTTAAGATACTGTCCTGATTACCATCTACAGTCAGGATTTAACCATGGCATCAGTCAACAAAGTCATACTCGTCGGCAATCTGGGACGCGACCCGGAAGTGCGCTACTCTCCAGATGGCGCTGCCATCTGCAACGTCTCCATTGCCACTACTTCAAACTGGAAGGATAAGAATTCGGGCGAGCGCCGTGAGGAAACCGAATGGCATCGCGTGGTGTTCTATAACCGCCTGGCGGAAATCGCCGGCGAATACCTCAAGAAAGGCCGCCCGGTTTATGTCGAAGGTCGTCTGAAAACCCGCAAGTGGCAGGACAAGGACACGGGCGCAGACCGTTATTCAACCGAAATCGTGGCAGACCAGATGCAAATGCTGGGTGGTCGCGAAAGTACAGGTACAGGCGGCATGGACGATGGCGGTTTTGGTGGCGATGAATCTTATTCCGCTCCGCAACAACGCCAGGCACCCCAGCAGCGCAGCCAGGCACCGCAACAGCAGCGCCCCGCGCAAAAGCCTGCAGCCAATATCATGGATATGGACGACGATATTCCGTTCTGAATGATATAAAGAAATTTATGTCAAGTTATTCGAATTTGATCTTGTTTTAACTGATTGAATTATAAAAGGAAAATAAAACTCAAAGTCTCCCAGTTGTGTAACAACTGGGAGACTTTTTTGTTTGCCCAAGATTTGTACTTTTGATAAATCGTATATAGGAAGTAATTGTCAAGATAAGAATTTTTAGCTATTCTTGTTTCGTAAAAGCTTGGTGGTGTTATGAGAATAGAGATAGTTACTCACAAAACAGGCGAGCAAATACCAATTATGCTGGATGTTGCCGGCTTACCTGTGGTCCTGCCAAATGAATTCATTCTTGCCAGAAGATCTCTCAGCACCAATACATTAGTCAGGAATTTAAGAGAGTTGGCGGTTCTTTATCAGTGGCTGGAAAAAGGGGAATGCGAACTATCGGCTAAATTGTTAGCTCCGAATTCGTTTAACGAGGCGGAGCTAAAGGGTGGGTTGGTAGAGGCCCTGAGAATTTGCCAAGTTCAAGGTCGAGTAGGTGCGGTATCGCCTAATACCTTCAATCAACGGTTAACCACTGTTCGGCAATTTATGGGTTGGTGTATGGACGTTCTTACCAGTCAGTTGCCGATGTCTTCTCAGTACTACGAGCGTTTTAGAGAAAGGAAATCATTTCTTATAAAAACGCTGGATGGGAGCTTTATGTCTTCCCCTCCCGTGAGACAAAGCGTTCGAAAAGGATTAAACGAGGCAGAAATTGCTTTCTTACTTGAGATTTTGAATCCTGAAGCGCAGCAAGGTTTCGGGATAAATCCAGCCGTAAAATTTAGAAACTACGTATCTGTTTGCTTAATGTTATTTTGCGGTTTAAGGCCGGGTGAACTGCTTAATTTAAGGGTGGAGGATGTACAGATTGGTGCTATTTCAGCACTTAAAGTTGAGCGTAGACCTGCAGACTTACGCGATACAAGGCGACCTAGGCCTCAGATTAAGCGTAATGGTAGAATTATCCCGATTGATAATCTGCGACTTGTTTTTGCGTTAAACGAGTACATCATGACTTGGCGTGAAGAGTTCGAGAGCAGAAGCAATGTTGAAACAGATTATTTGGTATTGAGCGATGATGGGGTCCCGTTGTCACAATCGTCGATTACGCAACTTTTTCAATTGCTCCGAACGAACTATTCCGAGCAACTTCCTGAGAATTTGACAGCTAAGTCTTTACGACACACTTTTTCATCTCGGATGGAGAGAGTACTACGTCACGGGGGTATGGATGAGCAACGTAGAAGAGAGGCTTTGGCTTTCTTGCGGGGTGACAGTAACTTGGATTCGCAGAATACTTACTTAGCACAAGAGGTGGAAGAGCAAGCAGTAAGATCGCTAAGGCAATATCAAGCTGAAATTATTTCAGGAAGGAAGTCGTAATGAACTCGCAACCAGTTCGTATCCTTGTGGAAAGTCAGGCTTGGTCTGGGACAAGTAAGCTTATAACCCGAGAAGGAAAAGAAGTCGATATATCCGGTGATACCTGGAGATTGCCCTATGTTTCTAGCAAGTACCCGAC
>NZ_JBQEAU010000043.1:0-2800 GCF_052108595.1 Advenella sp. | reverse complement strand
TCAAACATATCGTCAATCCTAACCTCAGTAGTGCACTCAAAGACCATGTTAGCGATCGACTGAAGCGCATATCTACTCATGCAGGTTACGTCGCGTTTAATGATGTTTGGCGAGAAATTTTAAAGCACTGGGGGAATGATGTTGATGAAACGGGTGTTGAGTTTCATCTGATTAGTCTATTTGAGGCTGCTATTAGCCGAGCTCGCTCGCGCAAACGCCTATGGTCGATGTATAGACCTATTCAGTGGTACATATGGTGTACAGAGCACGGGCACGAATATGGTTTTTCCGAATTATATGCCCAAGAACTTGATGCGTTAGAATTGCCCGGAAACCCGAAAGGTGAAGCTGTGCGGATGGAAGATCCAGATAGCGGTCCATTGCACAAGTCTCTAGAGTTGCCTCTACTTGTTGCTGCGCTTAAATCAGATGGTGGCAAGGAAATAGAGCACATGCAGCAAAAGGTTGTCGTCGCTCTCTCGATAGCATTCGGACGTAATCCTGCCAACTTAACCTTCCTCCGAGAGTCCGATTTTATTCGGTTGAGTCTTGGGCATGAAGATACATGCCATGTAATTCGCATGCCAAGGATTAAAAAGCGATTTATTAGTCCAAGAGATGATCTTATAGATGAATATCTCGATCCGAATTTTGGTAGGATGATTGAAGAACTTTTGGAGCTCAATAAAAGAATACCATTGAGTTTTGCTGGCAAAAATTTTGCTACGCCAGAAGATCGCCCGTTGTTAATAAATCAGACCGGAAACAGAGCCGCTATCCTCTCTAAAGATGTTGATAACGTTTTCAACATGACGAGTGGCGATATATCTCGGTTACTTGCCGCCTTTATAAAGCGTCATAAAATAATTTCTCCGCTCACTGGCGAGCTAATGTACGTTACTCCGAGACGGTTGCGCTACACGATTGCTACAGGCCTTGCCGCCGAAGGGGTCAGTAAACGAGAGCTAGCAAGAATACTTGATCACACCGACACTCAGCATGTGAATGTCTATTTTGAATTGAATGGCAAGCTCGTTGAGCACCTCGACAAAGCAGCAGCAAAAGGATTTTCTAAATATCTTAATTTTTTCAAGGGTCGATTAGTCGATAGCGATGAGGTAGCAGTCAATGGTGAAAGAGTTGACAAACATCTCATATTCGTTGAGGATCAAAATCCTGCAGTTCAGTCTGATATTGGCATATGTGGTGAATCCAGCGTGTGTCATCTTGATCCTCCTTACTCTTGTTATTTGTGCCCAAAGTTTCAGCCTTACCGCCATGCTGATCATGAACATGTATTGGAGCGTCTTCTCGCTGGTAGGGAGGAGCGCTTTGAAAAGTACAAAAATGCACGGCTAGGCATACAACTGGATGAGGTGATCGTAGCGGTTGCTCAAGTAGCTCAGCTTTGTGAGAAAGGAGAAAAAGATGGTTGATGGACGCTCTAATCGCAAGGCTAAAGTTATCTCATTCACTGACCGGCTCGAGCTTGATAGGACAAAAAATTTTCGGGCATTAGTTAGTAAAGCAAGACTGATGAAGATGGAAGGCTTTGATGCAGGTAAGTGGGGTGATGCTATTTGGCAGATCAACGGTGGTCGCCTTTTAACACTTACAGGTAAGAATGTAAAATCCACATCCTTCTACTTTGCGCTTTCACCCAAACTGGGTTCAGATACGGGAAAGGGGGAGTGGGAGGTGGTTGCCAAAGCCGTATTCATTCTCCGATTTCACAGTAGGCACCAATCAGCGCCAAATCAGCGGAAGTTTCTTACAGCTATTGGTTATGTTGCACATGCTGCCGACAAATTGGGACGGCAGCTGGTCGAGCTCACGCCGGAGGCGTTGAATAACGCATGTTCACTGATCTCGCAGCATTATAATGAGAGTACAGCCTATAGCCTACATAAGCATGTTGCAGAGTTCGCTGCACACTGCGATGCAAATGGTTTGTGTAGAGTACTGTTGCATTCTAAATTTTCCAAAATTAAGCGCCCATCTACTATGGGGGGACTTAATCAGAAACGGTTGGATGACCCTGAGGTTCTTGATACGAAGTCACACAAACTTATTGATCCTACTGTCTTTAAAGTTATTGGTGAGCTCTACTTAAAGGTACCCAAGGATCATAAGTACCGCTTTTATGTTTTGATGTTAACGTTGTTTGTTTGTACAGGGCGTAGGTTCAGCGAGATTTCGCTGTTACCAAAACAAGCATTGTCTCTTGATGAGCAGGGCAATGCATATATCGAATACTTTCCAAAAAAAACAAGTCGCGGTGATGTATTTACACCTAAACGTAGGTTGTACTTACCTTCCGATGTGGTACACATAGTGGCTGAGATGTTTGATGAGATTGTGGAATTAACAGCTGCAGCACGGTCTACAGCAGAAGAAATGCTGAGAGTTAATGGACCAGATTTACGCTTTCTACAAATTGTGCCCGACAATAAAAGATTATATCGGTCCGATATAACAGAAATAGGGATAAGTGAGACGGTGTTGCATATAGGCGGCTGGCTGAGAAAGCAAAATCTCGCTTGGCCTGATGAAAATGCATTAACAAAGCGAGGGTTTAAACCGAAATCTACTATTTATTTCACTAATAAAGACGGAATAATAAAATATTGCTTGCGTGATTTTTGGGAGACTCGTGTCTCCGTAATACATACCGATCAATTTGGGAAAGATTATTATTTGAAGGATATGTTGCTAATCAGACCTGTGGGGCTTTCCACTGGGCGTTACGCTCACTGGTTAGCAACAAGTTGTACTCCAGCAATGTTTTCCCGTTTCCTTC
>NZ_JBQEAU010000042.1:0-30972 GCF_052108595.1 Advenella sp. | reverse complement strand
CACCCAGTCCAGCGTATTTTTCAGCAAAGCCGAGATGGAGGAATTTTCCTCCGGAGAGGCAAAGAACACGCCATGATGCGACTTGAACAGCGTTCGCAGTTGCCGCGCAGCGTCGGGCAAGCCAAACTGCGCTTCATCATCGCCGTGATAGATCGCCATCGAATAATCGGCCAGGCTAATCAATGTCGCAACGCCCCCGGCCTGCTCAACCGCCAGCGCCATATGACGAGCCAGACGGGTATTGTAGGACTGTCGTCGAGTGCTGCCCGAGAGCAGCAGAATATGGGGCTTGCCCGTGATCGGTTTGTCGTTCTCAATTGGCGTCATTGCATGTTTCCTGAATGTCATTATGACATTCATCATAACAAAACCAACTGTCGGTCTGATTGATCGACAATTACACCTGGCCTTGTCCCAGACAAAAAAGCGCCACCGGTTTGTGTGCGGCGGGCAAAGTCAGTTGCCTGGCAAGCGCCTCATCATCTATCCCCATGACCAGCACGCCGCCCAGATTCTCGACTTGCGCTGCCAGATAAAGGTTCTGTGCCACGGCGCCGGTCTCTACATCTACATAGCGCGCACCGCGCAAGCCATCGGGCTGCTGGTCAGAAAAATGGCGCAATGCCAGGGCATAGTCGGCAGTAATGACGATCACAACAGGGGCTGTCTCCAGCCACAGATCATCGGCAAGAGAGGCCGAGAGCAAACTGCCGGAAACAGGGGCATGGGCCAGCCGCTCAAGACCGTTGCGTTCGGGCTCAAACAGATAGTTGCCCACCTCTACGCCCTGCACGCGTCGTACAAGAACCGTCAAACCTAGCGGGTACAACGCATGCGCCGATGGCGCACCCCGCTTGCCGTCGCTGCTGTCGACCCCTTGCGCGCAGGTGAGGATGCGTATGAGTGCCTGTTCATCAATCGGCGCGTCGGTAAACTGCCGGACAGAGCGGCGACGCGAAATCAATGTATACAGAACATCACGTTCCTGCTGTGAAGCCGTAACGGCCATGACAAGCTCCATAGTAAATACGAAAATTCATTATATACGGCGATTCATCAGACAGCAGTTGCTCGACGGGCATCATCACGCAGTGCGCTACACTGGCCACCACTAGAACAGATCAGGTAGTGACTGCCTGATCCTGGTCAATTCCTGCCAGGGATCGCTCGCAAGCCGGGCCAGGCGTTGCGGCAGATTGCGGATATGGAAGGCATCTGACGATTTTATGCGTCCCAGCTCTTCCCAACGCAACGGTGTAGCCACTGCGGCACCAGGCCGGGCACGCAGCGAATACGAACAGACACTGGTGGCGCCACGCCCATTGCGCAAATAGTCCACGAAAATCAGTCCCTTGCGCTGTTTTTTGGAGGCCGTTGCGATATAGGTGTCCGGCTGCGCCCCGGCCAGCGATTCGGCAAAAGCACGTGCAAATTGTCGTGCATCCTCCCAGGGCACGGGCGGGTTCAGCGGCGCCACTACATGCAGCCCTTTACCTCCGGTGGTGCGTACAAACGATTGCAACTGCAATTGCTCCAGCAGATCGCGCACCTGACGCGCCGCCTTTTTCACCGTGGCCCACGGCACTTCGGCAGAAGGGTCAAGATCAAACACCAGACGGTCGCAGTCGTCCGGGCTGTCGGCCAGCGCACCCCATGGATGAAACTCCAGCGCGCTAAACTGCACCAGCTGCATGACATCCTTCTTGTCGCGCACCATCAGATAGTCCTGCCTGCCACCCTGCTCTTCCTGCAGAATGACCGTACTGACATCCATGCCGGCCGTATGGTGTTTCTGGAAAAAACAGGCTTTTTGCGTGCCATCCGGGCAGCGCAGCACCGATAGCGGCCGTCCGGCTACCCCCGGCAACAACCAGTCCATCACGCGTTCGTAATAGTCGGCCACATCCTGCTTGCTCACATGCATCTCGGGGTACACCATGCGATCCGGGCTACTGATATGAACGATATCTTTTTTCATAGGCTCCTCTTTTGCCTGGCTGCCTCGCAGATCGGCAGCAGACTTGTCTTCTCTCAATGTTTTGAAGGCCGTGTGACGCAACAGTCCCTGGCTGCTGTGTCCACGATAAAACACCTCGACCACCTGTTGGGGCCTGACCCATTTTGCACGACGCAGATCGGAATCGATGCCTGCAACCGTCACGGTCGGTTCGGCCCCTGCAACCGGTCGCAACATGGCCGATAGCTGACGCAACATCGCGTCGTTCATGCCGGTGCCGACACGCCCGGCAAGCCGCCAGCCAGTCTTGCCCTGGGGCGATGCCAGCAGTAACGAGCCAATCCCCGTGCGGCTGCCTTTGGGTTCAATGAAGCCGGCAATGGCAAATTCATCACTGAGTTCCATTTTTATTTTCTGCCAGCTTCTGCTGCGGCCATCGTGATACGGGGCATTCACCCGTTTTGAAATAATGCCTTCGAGTTTTTCCGCTGTTACTCGCTCAAACACCTGCGGACCGAAACCCACCAGATGCGAGCTGTATCGCAATCGTGATGGCGCGTCTTGTAATACTGTCTGCAGCAACGCCTTGCGATCCTGCAACGGCACATCGCACAGATCAAACCCTTCCAGATGAATCAGGTCGAACAGCAAATAACTCAATGGCGCCTGCCTTTCACCAGACAGCGTGGCCTGCAATGCTGAAAAATTGCTGCGCACGCCATCAAGCACGACCAGCTCCCCATCAAAGGCGGCCTGCTGCAACCCGAGCGACGCCATATCACGCGCGACATCAGGCAAGCGCGCCGTCCAGTCCAGACCATTGCGCGACCACAAGGCTGGAGTGCCGTCGACAATCGTGCACAGCAGGCGATAGCCGTCCCATTTGACTTCATGCAGCCAGTCCTCGCCAACAGGCGCCTTGTCTGCCGTATGACATAATTGTGGCGCAAACGGTTTGTGCTGCAACGATTGTCGCTTTGCGCCCTTGAAGGCATCAAGCTGCGCGTGCCAGGCCACCGTTGCCGGATCTCGCTGGCGTTGCGCGCCGGCTGCGGCTTTTTTTGTTGCGCCTTTTGATGTTGCACCTTTTAATGTTGCACCTTTTGAGGTTGCACCAGTAGTAATTTTGCCTTTTGCCGTTTTTCCTGTGGCGGTCTTTTTAACCGCACCCGTTTTTTTTTCGATAGCTCTTTTGCCATCCGTGGCAGACGGTGCCGGCTCATCGACAAAGTCATCGGCCTCCCTGTCCTGGGCAAAGGCATCGTCCTGTTTGATCAGCAACCACTGTTGCTGGCGACTGCGACGATGGCTTCGGATCAAATGCCATCCGCCCTGCAAAATATCGCCAAACAGTTCAAACTTCAAATGCCCTTTAGCCAGTTGCGTTTCGGCCTCTTCATTAGTGCTCCAGATGCCGCTATCGAATATTCTGACATTGCCTGCGCCGTATTCGCCTTTGGGAATATCACCCTCGAAATTGGCATAGCTGACTGGATGGTCCTCAACTTCCACCGCCAGGCGCTTGACCGTCGGATCCAGACTGGGGCCTTTGGGCACGGCCCAGCTCTTGAGCGCACCGGCAACCAGCAGACGAAAATCATAATGGCGATGGCTGGCATGATGCAGCTGGACGACAAAGATGGGTCGGCCACCGCCCATGGCGTCCTCCTGCGGTTCCGGAGTACGGTCAAACCTGCGTTTGCGCTGATAGTCGGCAAGGCTCATAGGCGCTCCCGGTCTGTCGTTTTGGATAAGTGTGCGTTAGGCCGCCTTTTTAGTGCTGGCAGCACGCTTGCGTGAACCGGCCCCGGACGAACCGGCGCTTTTCTTTGTCGTTGCCTTGGCCGGCGCCTTGGCGGCTTTTCTGGCGGTCGCCGTAGATTTGGCCGTCTTGCCTGCCGCTTTACCGCTGGCCGTTTTACCATTGGCCATAGTGCCCTTGCGCTGCGCAGCTTTGCTCGCCGATTTTGCCGGAGCCTTTTTGCTCGCCTTGCTTGCCGTGCTGTCGCTGCCTTTGGCAGCAGATTTGGACTTGGCCGCCTTGGGCGGTGTCCGCTTGTTGGTTGCCAGGCTTTGCTTGAGCAGCGACATGAAGTCGACCACATTGGTAGCGGCATTCTCCGGTACCGCGGCATCTTCCAGTTCGTCCTCCGGACGGTGGCTGACCTTGTTGGCTTTCATCCGTTTTTTGATTACATCTGAAAGCCGCTGTCGGAATTCGTCCTTGTATTGGTCAGGTTTCCAGTCGGCTTGCATGGACGCGATCAATTGACTGGCCATGTCCATTTCCTGACGGGAAATCCGGTAGTCGCTCAACTTGCCTTCCGGAATCCGGTAGTCTTGCACATCGATCAGCTCCTGTGGATATCGCAACAGAATCAGCATGAGCGCATCGCCTTGCGGCATGACGGCACACAGATATTCGCGCGTGCGTATGACCACACGTGCTATCCCGATCTTGCCGGCATCGCGCAGCGTTTCGCGCAACAGCACGTAACCTTTTTCCGCCTTTTTTCCCGGCACCAGCACATAGGGTTTTTCGAAATAAGCCGGCCCGATAGCACTGGCGTCGATAAAGGCCTCTACATCTACCGACTCCTTGCTTTGCGGTGCTGCATCGCGAATATCATCGGGCTCAAGCACCACATAATTGCCTTTGCTATATTCGAACGCCTTGACGATGTCTTTCCACGGCACCTCATCTCCGGTGTCGGCATTGACCCGCTCGTATCGCACTGGCGCCTTGTCACGCGAGTCCAGCATCCGAAAATGCAGATCCATGCGCCGCTCCCCGGGCATCAGCGCCACGGGTATATTCAACAGTCCAAAAGAAAGCGTACCATTCCAGATCGGGCGTGCCATATCAGGTCCTTATTCAAGGTCATCAATGCGCCAAACGCAGCGCGAGTCCTGCAACATTGTGAAGCGGCGCAGAGGCTGCTTCAATATCAAATGCAATGAAACGAGTGGTGTTTCCTGTGATCGTTCAGGCCTACGTGACCTTTTGACCCAATGCGTCGATCAGCGGTGTGCCGTCATCACGATTTATAGCGCCTTTTTGCGGCAGCGGCAAAATATCCAGCACCAGCTCTGACGGGCGGCACAGGCGCGCGCCTTTAGGGCTGATCACAAAGGGACGATTGATTAGAATCGGGTATTCAATCATGGCATCCAGCAGCCGATCGTCGCTCACGGCCGGGTCATCCAGTCCAAGTTCCTTGAACAGCGTCTCTTTCTGGCGCACGGCGTCACGTACGCTGATTCCCGCCTTCTCTATGATTGCCGTGAGCTCTTCCCGGGAAGGCGGATTGTGCAGGTATTCTATGATATTGGGCTCGACACCCGTATTGCGGATGAGCGCCAGCGTCGTGCGTGAAGTACCGCAGCGGGTATTGTGATAAATTGTAATGTCCATGAGGAGGGACTCCTGTACCGTTGGTGGTTCAATCATAGCATTTAGCAGGTCAAATGCGTGTAACCATTGGCCGTTGCAGCCGGTACAGGATCATGACGATTTCAACGCTCGGCCACCACACCAGCGTGACGCAGAGCGCGCAATATTTCGCGTCGCAAAAGCGCCAACTGATGGCGCCTTCGGATTGCGTCAAGACAACACGAACGCAGGCAATCAGCCCTGACTTTGCTGCAATGCCTGATCCAGGTCAGCCAGAATATCGTCGATGTGCTCAATGCCAATAGAGAGCCTGACCATATCCTGGCTGACCCCGGCCTTCTCCAACTCCTGCTCGTTGAGCTGGCGGTGGGTGGTCGTGGCCGGGTGGCATGCCAGAGATTTGGCATCGCCAATATTTACCAGGCGCGTGATCAATTGCAGCGCATCAATAAAGCGCGCGCCGGCCTGGGCATCACCTTTGACGCCAAAGCACAGGATGGCCGATGGTTTACCACCCATATATTTGCGGGCCAGTTCGTGTTCCGGATGATCGGGCAGACCCGCATATTTCACCCAGCTGACTTGCTCATGCTTCTGCAGAAACTGTGCCACCTTCAGCGCATTTTCACAGTGGCGCTCGACGCGCAATGCCAGCGTTTCAATACCCTGCAGAATCTGAAAGGCAGCCAGCGGCGCCAATGCGGCCCCAGTATTGCGCAGCGGGCCAACGCGACAACGCCCGATAAAGGCCGCTTCGGCAAATGCTTCGGTATAGACCACGCCATGGTAGGCCGGATCTGGCTCATTCAGTACCGCAAACCGTTGCTTGTGCTCAGCCCAGGGGAACTTGCCGGAATCGACCACGGCCCCCGCAATGGTCGTGCCATGGCCGCCCATATATTTGGTCAGCGAATGCACAACAATATCGGCGCCGTGTTCAAAGGGACGGCACAGCGCCGGCGTTGCCACGGTGTTGTCCACGATTAGCGGGACCCCGTGCCGGTGCGCAGCGTCTGCCAGTGCGCGCAGATCAATCAGATTGCCAGCCGGGTTGCCAATGGATTCGCAGAACACCGCTTTGGTTTTGTCATCGATCAACGCTTCGAGCGCCGCAATATCATTGTGAGGCGCCATGCGCACCTCGATCCCCTGGCGTGGAAATGCGTGGGCAAACAGGTTATAGGTACCGCCATATAGTTTGCTGACCGATACAATATTGTCGCCAGCCTGGGTAATGGTCTGGATGGCATAGGTGATGGCTGCCATTCCCGAGGCAACCGCCAGCGCCGCAATCCCGCCCTCCAGAGCGGCTACGCGCTCTTCCAGCACCGCATTGGTCGGATTCATGATACGCGAGTAGATATTGCCGGCAACTTTCAGATCGAACAGGTCGGCGCCATGCTGCGTATTATCAAAGGCAAACGAGGACGTCTGATAAATGGGTACAGCGACTGCCTTGGTAGTGGGTTCCGGCGTGTAACCCGCATGAATGGCCAATGTCTCAAGCTTCATTTCTTCTCCTTTCTGAAATCAAATATCAAGGTAAATATCAAATACCCTGAATGACATAATAAATATCTGATCCCGCTTTATACCCGACATCACCGGTTCTGTCAGCCTTCCAGTTGATCTTTACTTATGTGTTGGATATATATGCTGTTGCGCACTGGCCAGTTGCAAGGGGCCCTGTGCCTTGCTTTGGCCTGCGGCCAGTATTGCGCCCTGCGTGCGCCGGCCCTTGCGGTACTCATCGGGCGTGGTTCCCATCAGGCGGCGAAACATGCTGATGAATGCCGACGCGCTGCTGTAACCCAGATCCAGGCCAATCGCTTCCACGGTTTCTCCCCGATCAAGCCGCGCCAGCGAGGCCAGCACCTTGAGCCGCTGTCGCCATTCAACAAAAGACATGCCCAGATCACGCTGGCAACGGCGCATCAGTGTTCTCTCTGTAGTATGGCTGATCGCGGCAAACTCGGCGATCGTGCGTGCATCACCTGGATTGGCCTGCAGCGCCAGCAACACGGGCTTGAGCAAAGGATCGTCCGAAGTGGGCAGGTAGGTCCCGGCACAATCGGCCTGCTCCAGCTGATCCACCAACACCCGCAACAGGCGTTGTTCCTGTAACGTAGCGACAATGGCCGGTGGCCTTCTGCCCAGCTCATCGAGCAGCGCCCGCATAAACGGGCTCACGGTCAATGCACAGGTCACGCCGGGCAACGTCTGACACAGCGCTGCGTCCACATACAGGGAGCAGTGAATACCCGCATGACGATTGAACGCGATGTGCTCGGTACGGGGCGGCAGCCAAAGACCATATTGGGGCGGCGCAAGGTAATGCTGGTGGGCCAGCTCGATCTCCATGATGCCGCTAAAGGAGTATACAAACTCCCCCCAGTTGTGAAGATGACGCGGGTACACCGTGTCTGCCTGCACGCTCACCGCCCGAAAAACGATCGGTGCCGGCAATGTCGTCTCAAACGGAGGCCGACGCAAATGCGTCGCGTTGCTGGGTGAGAAGCCAGATTTTTTCATGAACATGATCGTATACAAGGCTATATAACGGATTTAAAGGCCAATAAAGGTGGCGCGCTAACGGCAATACCTACAGCAGGCAAACGACGCCCCCGTATCCTGCAGCAGTCAGAATTATCTGAAAAATCAGCAAACCGTCTCTGAAGGGCGCTTGCCGCCCGCGTACAAGAAGTTGCCTCGATACCGATAATTGGCTTAATACCGATATCGATTGTCATATTTACAGTATATGGTGATTATCCGTCAATGAGATAATTCTGTTTCACAATAGACTTATCACGAACAGGAAAAAAAATGGAACACCGCAGGGCAATTGATCGCAAGGCTACCGGGCTGATGCTGCTTACTTGCGCAATTTGGGGTCTGCAACAGGTCGTGCTCAAGGGCGCGGCGCCAGACGTTGCGCCTGTATTTCAGATTGCTGTGCGCTCCGGCATTTCAGCCATCATGGTGTACATCCTTATCTATGCGCGCGGCGACCGTATTGTGCTGTCTGACGGGACCTGGAAACCCGGGATTGCGGCCGGGCTGCTGTTTGCCCTGGAATTTCTGCTGGTTGCCGAGGGGTTGCACCATACCACAGCCTCTCACATGGTCATATTCCTATACACCGCCCCGGTATTTGCCGCCCTTGGGCTTTACTGGAAGGTGCCCGACGAACGCCTGAACAGGGTCCAGTGGCTGGGCATTGCCATCGCTTTTGCCGGCATTGTCGTAACCTTTACCGGTCGCAGCGCATCGGCTGATCCCGGCGGCGCCAATCCGCTGTTGGGCGACTTGCTTGGCATCTGTGCAGCCATGGCCTGGGGCGCGACCACAGTCGTCATACGCACCACTCGCCTGAACAACTGCCCAAGCACGCACACCTTGCTGTATCAGTTGATTGGCGGCTTTGCAGTCCTGATCGTTGCCGCCATCCTCATGGACCAGACTTATTTCAACCCTACGCCGCGCGCCTTTGCCGCCATGGCATTTCAGATACTGGTTGTGTCCTTCGGCAGCCTGCTCTTGTGGTTCTGGCTGCTGCGCCAGTATCTGGCGTCCCGGCTTGGCGTCCTGTCGTTCATGACCCCGCTTTTTGGCATTGCATTTGGCGTATGGCTGCTGGACGAGCCGCTGGAACCCAATTTCGTGGCCGGCGCCCTGATGGTTCTGCTTGGCATATTGCTGGTCAGCGGCTACGAGTGGATACAGCAAATTATTGCCCGCCGTCGCAAACTATCGCATTTATAAGTTGTTTGTCTGGTACAGACTGGTATAAGCTAGTGCAGACCACAGCGCCTTTGCCTGCAGAACCTTTTACCGGAACCACAGTATGAGTTTGGAGTTTTTACTGACGTCCCTGATCGTGGTGATCTCGCCTGGCACAGGCGTCATCATAACGGTCGCAGCCGGCCTGTCACGGGGCCGCCGCGCCGCCGTCATCTGCGCTTTCGGTTGCACGTTAGGCATTTTGCCGCACATGTTCGCCGCCATTACGGGTCTGGCCGCGTTGTTGCATACCAGTGCCCTTGCTTTTGAAATAATCCGATACGCCGGTGTCGCCTATCTGCTGTATATGGCATTCACGACCTTGCGCGCGCATGGCGCGCTGAAAATTGAAACCGGCGCCACGCCCCGCTCCAATATGGATGTGATTCGCTCCGCGATTGCCGTCAATGTGCTCAACCCCAAGCTGTCTATTTTTTTCTTCGCCTTTTTACCGCAATTTGTCGGCAACCATGCCAGCAACCCGCTACCGATCATGCTGGAGCTGTCTGCCGTTTTCATGGCAATGACATTTATCGTTTTTACCGGTTACGGCGTCTTTGCCGCGGCGGTTCGCCACCACGTGATTTCTCGACCCCCGGTCATGACCTGGTTGCGCCGCAGCTTTGCCGCCGCCTTCGTTGCGCTGGGCGCCAAACTTGCATTGACCGATAGATAGCCGCTCGGGCACCGTCAACATGAGGACTTTTCGAGGACGCACCTGCCTGCGCCACTGCCCCCGGTTTCGGCTGCATTGAGCGGGCGCGTCATATTGGCGGCATTTCGCTGGTGACATTTCGCGCAACAGTTCGCTAGAATACAAATGTCACGGAACACGACCATCATGCACCCGAAATCTACGGATACCGCGCCCATTCGCTTCGGCTTTCTGCTGCTGCCGCACTTTACGCTGACCGCATTCTCGGGTCTGCTGGACGTCCTGCGTCTGGCCGGAGACGAAGGCGATTACAGCCAGCCGGTTCGCTGCGCCTGGCATGTGGTCGACGAAACGCTGGCGCCGGTGAGCTCATCCAGCACAATCCAGGTGATGCCCTCGGAAAAACTGGGCGATCCTGCGCGCTTCGATTATCTGGTAGTGGTGGGCGGTTTGCTACACACCGGCCTGCCACTGAGTGCCGCCCAGAAACTATTTATACAGCAGGCTGCAGACAAGAACGTTAATCTGGTTGGCGTATGCACCGGGGTTTTTGCGTTGATGCAGGCCGGTGTCATGCAGGATCACCGTATCTGCGTCAGCTGGTTCCACTACTGGGATTTTGTCGAACAGTTCCCACAAGCCGACCCGAATCTGATTATTGCCGACCGGCTCTACGTTTGTGATCGCCGCCGCATTACCTGCTCCGGAGGGCGTGCGTCCATTGATGTGGCCGCCGAGATTCTGAAGCGACACATGGACGAGGCTATCGTGCAAAAGGCCTTGCGAATCCTGCAGATAGATAATGCCAATTCCCATACGACGCCCCAGCCGCTGCCACCCGGCATCGCACCGGACACCCATCCCGTGGTGCGGCGCGCCATACTGTTGATGGAGCAGCATATGGGCAAGGCGCTTACGCTGGATGCGCTTGCAGGTAAGCTCAATATTTCAGTGCGGCAACTGGAACGGCTTTTTAAGCAATCATCGGGCATGACTCCACAAGCGTACTCCAGGGGAATTCGCCTGCGCATGGCCGCCTGGATGCTAACCCACTCGACCAAAACCATCGCCGCCATTGCCAGCGCTTGTGGCTTTGCCGATGCGTCACATATGGGACGGGAGTTTCGAAGCACTTTTGAAATGTCTCCTGGCCAGTGGCGCAGCCGGGCCCAGTTGCCAGCATCCCTGCTGGCCGCGCAGAACCCGGATCCGGTCGACTATGTGAGCGAAGTATTTCCCGGACGCCAGGATTTTCACTAAACGATTTGCCGAACTCGAAAACCGCGCAATGATGGCGTAATTATTCCAATCAATAGACGGAAAAGTTCTATCTGCGCAGCGCCCGATTTGCTCTACTTGCAGTCACTGCGCCCGCCCCGATCACGGCGAGACAGGATTGCTACGAGGATATCATGCGCAACCGCTATTCGATTTTCAGTCTGATCCGCAACGGGCTGAGCCATAACGAAAAATGGGGACGTGCCTGGCACAGTCCCGAACCCAAGAACGAATATGACGTGGTTATTGTTGGCGCGGGTGGTCATGGCCTGGCAACCGCCTATTATCTGGCCAAGGTCCATGGGATCCGCAATATTGGTGTTGTGGAAAAAGGCTGGCTGGGTGGCGGCAACACCGCTCGCAATACCACCATTGTGCGCTCCAACTATTTATGGAACGAATCGGCACAGCTCTATGAAAAAGCCATGAAGCTGTGGGAAGGCCTGTCCCAGGAGCTGAACTACAACGTCATGTTCAGCCAGCGTGGCGTGATGAATCTGGCGCATACCCTGCAAGAGGTGCGCGATACCCAGCGACGCATCAATGCCAATCTGTATAACGGCGTTGACGGCCAATGGCTTGACCGCGAACAGATCAGGCAACTGGAGCCGCTGATCAATCTGGACAGCCGCTACCCGGTGCTGGGCGCCTCATTCCAGCCACGTGGCGGCGTCGCGCGACATGACGCGGTCGCCTGGGGTTTTGCCCGTGCGGCCGACCAACTGGGCGTGGATATCATTCAAAACTGCCCCGTGACCAACATCCTTAAAAAGGATGGCGTGGTCCTGGGTGTTGAAACCGGCAAGGGAATCATCCGCGCCAGGAAAGTGGCGGTCGTGGCCGCCGGGCATTCAAGTGTGCTTGCCGATATGGCAGGCATCCGCTTGCCGCTGGAAAGCCATCCATTGCAGGCCCTCGTGTCGGAGCCGGTCAAGCCTGCCATCAGCACCGTGGTCATGTCTAACGCGGTGCATGCGTATATCAGCCAGTCCGATAAAGGCGATCTGGTCATTGGCGCCGGCATTGACCAGTACACAGGCTATGGCCAACGTGGCAGTTTTCAGAGCATCGAACAGACCTTGCAGGCCATTGTGGAGATGTTCCCCAGCTTAAGTCGTGTGCGCATGAACCGGCAATGGGCCGGCATTGTCGACATCAGTCCCGATGCCTGCCCCATCATCTCCAAAACGCCGATCAAAGGACTTTATTTCAATTGTGGCTGGGGTACCGGCGGCTTCAAGGCAACCCCGGGCTCGGGCTGGGTTTTTGCCCACACCATTGCCAACGACGAACCTCATCCGCTGAACGCCCCGTTCTCCATAGACCGCTTCTATACCGGTCATCTCATAGACGAGCACGGCGCCGCTGCCGTTGCGCACTAGGATCACAATCATGCTTGTCATACGATGCCCATGGTGCGGTGAGCGCGCCGAAACCGAGTTCAATTTCGGCGGCCAGGCCGGTATTGAACGCCCCGCCAACCCCGAACACCTGTCCGATGAACAATGGGGCGACTACCTGTTCATGCGCAATAATCCTTTAGGCATCCACCGCGAGCAATGGGTGCATACCCATGGCTGTCGACGCTGGTTTATTGCCGAACGCGACACCCGTCATTATCAATTCAAGTCGGTGGAAAAAATCGGCGCGCCGGGCAAGGAGCAGACATGACGCAGTCACATCGCCTGGCCGATGGCGGCCGTATTGACAGAAACAAACCGCTGCGGTTCCAATTTAACGGCAAATGGTATCTGGGTTACCAGGGCGACACGCTGGCCTCTGCCCTGCTTGCAAATGGCATACACTTTGTCGCTCGCAGTTTCAAGTATCATCGCCCCCGAGGCATCATGACCGCCGGCGTCGAGGAACCCAATGCCATCGTCCAGCTGGAGAACGGCCCATATACCGTTCCCAATGCGCGTGCTACCGAAGTCGAACTCTACGAAGGACTGACTGCGGCCAGCGTCAATGCCCGGCCCGACATTGAACACGATCGGTTTGCGTTCATGCAATATCTGTCGCGCTTTATCCCGGCAGGGTTTTACTATAAAACCTTTATGTGGCCACGACGCTGGTGGGGAAAATATGAAGAACACATCCGCAATGCTGCTGGCCTGGGCAACGTTCCCAGAGAACACGATCCCGATCGCTACGAGAAAACCTATGCCCATTGTGATGTACTGATCGTGGGCGCAGGGCCAGCCGGGCTTGCTGCCGCGCACAGTGCCGCAAGTACGGGCGCACGGGTCATTCTGGTTGATAACCAATCGGAACCGGGCGGCAGCCTGCTGCACACGTGTACCTCTGTCAACGGCACACCCGCCAGACAGTGGCTCGCACAGATCACTGGCGAACTAGCCAGTATGCCTGAGGTCCAGCTATTGTCGCGCGCGACTGCCTTCGGTTATCAGGACCACAACCTGGTTACGGTGTGCGAGCGGCTGACCGATCATCTGCCGCTGCAACAGCGCAAGGGCGTGCGCGAACGCCTGTGGAAAATCCGCGCAGCGCATGTGATTCTGGCCACCGGCGCCCATGAACGCCCGATCGCATTCGGCAACAATGACCTGCCGGGCATTTTACTGGCTTCGGCGATCAGCACCTATATCTACCGCTTTGGCGTGCTGCCCGGCCGACGCGCCGTGGTATTTACCAACAATGACAGCGCATATCAGACTGCGCTGGACCTGCACCGCAGCGGCGCCCAGGTTGTTGTGGTTGACGCTCGCGCAGCCGATGAAGCAACCGTGCCTCCACGGCTTGCAGAAAAAGGCATACAGATCCTGTGGCAGGCAGTCATCAGCCATGCCAATGGCAAACGTCATATCGACAGCGTGGCCGTGCGCAAGCGGGGCAATCGGGCCGGCAGTGATGCAACAACACACACACTGCCTTGCGATCTGCTTGCCGTGTCCGGCGGATGGAACCCGGTTGTGCATCTGTATGCCCAGTCTGGTGGCAAGCCCCGCTGGCGCGATCTTGACGCCTGCTTCGTACCGGACGGCCAGGTGTCCAGGCAGACAACGATCGGCGCTTGCAACGGTCAATTTGACCTGGCCGGCGCCCTCGATAGCGGCGTACAGGCCGGTCGTCAGGCGGCTGCCACCCTGGGTTGGCAGTCCGATCACGATATCTCGTGGCAGGCAGAACCTGTGCACGCGGGCCACATTGAACCCCTGTGGTCAACGGCCACGGGTCGGGATATAGCGCGCGGCCCCAAGCAGTTTATTGATTTGCAAAATGACGTGACTGTGTCCGACATTTACCTGGCCGTGCGCGAAGGTTATCGCAGCGTCGAACATGTCAAGCGTTATACCGCCATGGGTTTCGGCACCGACCAGGGCAAACTGGGAAACATCAACGGCATGGCCGTACTGGCCGAAGCGCTGGGCCAGACCATACCGGAAACGGGCACGACCACGTTCCGCCCCAACTACACCCCCGTCACTTTCGGTGCCATTGCCGGACGAGAGCTGGGCGACTATTTTGACCCGATCCGCAAGAGCTGCCTGCACCAATGGCATGTTGCGCACGGCGCCGTTTTTGAAGATGTGGGAAACTGGAAGCGTGCGCGTTACTATCCCCGGGACAACGAAACCATGGATGCGGCGGTTGCACGAGAATGCCTGGCCGTGCGAAACAGCGTCGGGATACTCGATTACAGCACACTCGGCAAAATCGATGTGCGTGGCCCCGACGCCGCGACATTTTTGAATCGCATCTACACCAATTCCTGGACCAAACTGGAGCCCGGGCGTTGCCGCTATGGTCTGATGCTCGATGAAAACGGCATGATCCTGGACGATGGCGTCAATCTGCGGCTGGCGGACCAGCATTTCCTGATTTCGACAACCACCAGTGGCGCCGCCAAAGTAATGAACTGGATGGAGCGATGGCTGCAAACCGAATGGCCTGAACTGAAAGTCTATCTCACATCGCTGACCGACCAATATGCGACGGCGACGGTTGCTGGCCCTTGTGCCCGCAAGGTTCTGCAGCAAGTATGTCATGACATTGACTTTGACAACCAGGCCTTTCCGTTCATGAGTTTCAGGCACGGCGGTATCGATGGTGTGACGGTACGTATCCTGCGTGTCAGCTTCTCGGGTGAGCTGTCCTATGAAGTCTATATGCCCGCCAATTACGGTCATCATATCTGGGAAACGCTGATGCGTGCCGGGGAGCCGTTTGGCATTACGCCATATGGCACCGAGGCCATGCATGTTCTGCGGGCTGAAAAGGGCTTCATTATTGTCGGGCAGGACACCGATGGATCGGCCACCCCCATTGACCTGGGCATGGACGGTATGCTGGCCCAGTCCAAAGACTTTCTGGGCAAGCGCTCGCTGTCGCGCAGCGACACCGCCGGCCCCAATCGCAAGCAATTTGTCGGGCTGCTCTCGGACGACAAGCAAACGGTATTGCCTGAAGGCGCGGCCATTCTCAATGAAGCCGCTGGGCCGGGCGTAGTGCCGCTGCAGGGACACGTGACATCAAGCTATCTGAGCCCCACCCTGAAACAGCCGATTGCACTTGCCATGATCAGGAACGGCCTGTCACGCATGCACCAGAAGGTCACTGTTGCGTTGCCCGACGGCACGTTTGCCCGGGCGCACATCTGCAGCCCGGTTTTCTATGATGCCCAAGGAGCACGCCAGCATGTTGAATGAATCCAGGCAACAAACCCCACTGGCAGGCCTGACTGGTGGCGCCAGTGCTTTTGAACACGGATCACCCGAGCGCGTGGCACTGATTGAAGTGCCGTTCGTAAAATTGGTTAATCTGCGTGGCGATCCTGAAAATACTGATTTTACCGCTGCCTTGCAGAATACAATCGGCATCATCTTGCCGACCGAACCCAATACCACAGCTGAAAGTGACCACTATTGCGTCATGTGGCTCTCGCCTGACGAATGGATGATCCGGGCAAAAGGGCCACAAGCTGGCGATCTGCCAACGCGTCTGAACGTGGCTTTGCAAGGTATTTTCTGCGCCGTGACAGACCAGAGCAGCGCCTACAGCGTATTGCAACTGAGCGGCCCGAAAGCCCGCTGCGTTTTGGCCAAAGGCTGCCCGCTGGACCTGCACCCTCGCGTATTTGGCACAGAGCAATGTGCGCAAAGCCATTATTACAAGACCTCCGTGCTGCTGCGCCGCCCCAATGACAGGACTGATGATTGCTGGGAAGTAATAGTGCGGCGAAGTTTTGCCGACTATGCCGTGCGGATGCTGATGGACGGGATGTGGGAGTATACAGAGGGGCGCAATTGACGAGCGAGCGGCTCATGAAGGCAGGCCTTGCTAAAACAACGGCCATGCGTGCTGCTTGCAGTAAATACATTTACCTCCATCCTGGCGATATCAATTGTTTATGCCAAACAGATTCATCTCTATCTGTTGCAAATGCTCAAGCAACCGTTTCCTGGCGAGCTCCGCATCCCGATCAGTAAGCGCTGCTACAATTTCCCGATGTTGAACCTCATAGCAGTTGCGATTTTCGGGGGTGAGAGAGTTGCGTTTGAGCCGCCCCCATTCGCCCTGCGCGCGTACCTGGTTTGTCAGATTCAAAACCTGTACAAAAAAAGAATTATGGGTGGCATGCGCTAGCGCCTTATGCAACTGTTCATCCCAATGTTCAAACTCCTCAATTGTCAGGGCCGCCTCTGAGCGCTCAATGCATTCGGCCATGCGCTGAAAATCCACCACAGTGGCATTCTGGACAATCAGGCCGGGCATCAGCGGTTCGATCAACTGACGGGCAACCATGAGTTCTGCAGGACTGGTGCTGATCGCTGACACCTGATCTTGCGGATCAGGATTGGCCAGCAACGCCGCGCGCTCGGTCACGAAGGTGCCGCTGCCTATACTTTGGCTGATCAATTCCTGCTGACGAAAAAGCGCCAGCACACGCCTTACCGCGCCACGGGAAATATTAAAATGCTCACTGAGTTCACGCTCCGGCGGCAGTTTCATGCCTGGTTTCAGTTTGCCGTCGACGATTTGTCCGGCGAGGTAGTCCGCCAGTTTTTTGCCGCCAAGCAGCCGAATCTGGCCACTGATATTAATTCTGTCTGTCATTGAATCCGTCGAATAAGTATTAGCCATGCGTCAGGAACAGGGCAATAAAAAAGACCAATACAAGCCCACTTTGGTATTTTTATTGTGATAGATTAGCATTTTATCTGACCAATTAATTGGAAAAAATGAAATTTGCCACGTTGAAATATCTAGACAATAGCTCTCCATGCCTGGTGGATACGGATAAGAACCAATTTTGGCCCATATCAGATCTCATTGCCGATTTTAACGGAGATATGAACCAATTGGTATCGCAATATACGGTACTGCGAGATCGCCTGACTCCGGCATCACCAGGGCTGGACTTGGCCAAGGCCACCGTCCTTGCCCCAATACCCCGACCCCGCCGCAATCTTTTCTGTGTGGGTCGCAATTATCACGCGCATGCCCGGGAACTTTCCGACACCGTATTCAGGGACAGTAATAAAAAAGCGGATTCATGGCCCATTGTATTTACCAAAGTTCCCGAATGCGTTATCGGACCCGACCAGACGGTCGTGCTGCCGGGAACTATTTCCACCCAGATTGATTATGAAGCCGAACTGGCAATCATTATCGGCAAGGAAGGTAAAAATATTTCCCGCGAAAACGCCCTGGCTCACGTATTTGGCTACACCATTGTGAACGACGTGACGGCACGTGATATACAAATGCGTCACCAGCAATGGGATCTGGGAAAATCGTTCGATACCTTCTGTCCTATGGGACCATGGATTGTCACCGCCGATGAACTGGATGCAACCAATACGCGTGTACGGTGCTGGGTGAACGAGCAATTGCGCCAGGACGCCTTCACCACAGATCTGATATTCGATTTGCCCACGCTCATCGAAACCTGCTCGCGCGGCATCACGCTTTATCCCGGCGATATTATCGCAACTGGCACGCCTGCCGGTGTTGGCATGGGTATGACACCGCCTCAGTATCTGCGCAGCGCAGACGTCGTAAGAATACAGATAGACGGTATCGGTGAACTGAGCAACCCCTTTGGCTGAACATTTCATTGAAGCCAGAAAAAACGGTACAGTCTGAACATATAACAACTGGCCGTTTCAGCAGACAAGAACATGCAGCGCAGAACCCGATAAAAAAGCACTATTCACAATCGCAATTGGTCACGGCAGGAGACACCACCATGGCACCGAAACATAAAAATGCATTGTCACCCAGTAATACGACAACCCGTAAGCTGATACCCCTGTTGCTTGCGCTATCGCTTGCAACCGCATCCCAGGCCCTGGCCCAGTACCCGGAAAGGCCCGTTACCATGATTGTGCCATTTCCGCCTGGTGGCGTTGCCGATACTGTCGCCCGCCCGGTTGCAGATGCCATGTCCAAAGCACTGGGAAAATCTGTTGTCATCGAAAACAAGGCGGGTGCGGGCGGCGCGATCGGCATCGGGGCGGCAGCCCACGCAAAGCCGGATGGCTATACCGTTCTTTTGAGCCTGTCGTCCATTTCAATTCTGCCCGAAGCAGATAAAATTCTTGGCCGAACGCCTGCCTATGGGCTTGATCAGTTCAAGCCGATTGCAAGAATTACTGCAGATCCAACCGTACTTGTGGTCAGGGCTGACGCGCCATGGAAGAGCGCGAAGGATTTTATTGAAGCGGCCAGGGAAAATCCGAAAGGTATCACTTATGGAAGTTCCGGCTTGTATGGAACCATGCACGTTCCAATGGAAATTCTGTCGCAGGCTGCCGGGATCAGTCTTTCACACATTCCCTATACAGGGGCTGGCCCGGCGGTAGCAGGGTTGCTGGGCAACCACGTGCAGGCGCTGGCAACCGGACCGGCCAGCGTCATCCAGCAGATCAAGGCGGGAAAAGTACGGGCGCTGGCACACTGGGGAGACAAGTCAATTGCTTCCATGCCAGATGTACCCAGCCTGAAGTCGCTTGGGCACGACGCCACCTTTATCCAGTGGTCTGGGGTTTTTGTACCCACCGATGCACCAGCCGAGGTCACAGAGACATTGAAAACCAGTTTGGATAAAATCGCTGCCGATCCTGCTTTTGCCAAAACCATCGGCAACACAGGCAGTCCACTGGACTATCTGCCTGCTGACGCCTTTGCCCAATACTGGAAACAGGATGCACAAGGCATTGCAGCAACGGTACAGAAAATGGGAAAAATTGAATAATTGATGGCACTGCACTGGCCTGGCGCGTCACACCGCGATGCTTCATTGGGAAACATGCCAAAGCCAGAAAAACGGGCGCATCGAATCGACACCCTGATTACGTGATCACATCACGCTGTCACGGTGCCCGCCGCACGCGCTCGATTTGTATTTGGCAGGCATTCCCATGCAGGCCGTCGCTGCCCAACGGCACGCCTGCTACATAAAATCGGATACGCTTTCCTTGGTATAAAACTCGATGTAGTCCAGCAGTTTGTCTGATGCCTGAGCCGCTTTATCCGCGTCCTGCTGGCCGATGGCTTGGGCAACATCGGCGTGCAACAGCGCCATGGTTTCCAGGTCATTCGATTTCTTGAAATAAAAATACCAAAATCGACGGGACAACCCATGCATCAGGCGCATGGCCCCTTCTGCAAATTCATTGCGGGCTGCCTTCAATGTCAATTCATTGAGCATTCTGTCCGCTTTCAGGAACTGGTCTACATCGGACAGCCTGGCCGACTCCTTAAATTGCTCGTGCAATTGCACAAAGGCAAGTCGTTCCTGGTCCGTGCAGCGCTTTGCCGACATCCGGCAGACCAGTCGCTCAACTTCCCGGCGCGCCTCGAGCAGTTTCAACTGTTTGCGAATATTGATCTCGGGAATAAACAAGCCGCGCTGAGGCAAAACGATAATCAGATGCTCGCGGGCCAGTCGCTGCACCGCTTCCCGTACCGGTGTGCGACCAATTTCGGTCAACTCGCACAGTTGCTGTTCCGAAACAGAACAGCCCGGCTCCAGTACCAGCATGGTAATGGCCTGCTCAAGCTTTTGATAGGCAATATCGGTCAGTTTGACTTTGGGTTGAAGCGAAACGAGTTCCGCAACAAGGTCTTGATTATTCTGTAGATTCGATGCGTTATTTGAGGCCATGATGTCACGAAAAGGTTGACCGGAAAAAAATCGTTTTTCTTCCGGCTATTGTGAAAAATCACACACGTGAGTATTATACAACTAATATATTTGTTGCTCACATCATTTTAATCGACTTGCTTTTTCTGGTCATTCATCAATAACAACACTATGGATACATTGATTCACGGCGCGGGCCCCATCAAAATCATCGCTATACACGGCATACAGGGGACTAACCGCGTCTGGCTGCCGCTGGCAGCCCAACTGGCTAACCACTGCACATTCATTTTGCCGAACCTGCCGGGACGAGGCGCTCAGAAAGACTGCTCTGAACGGGACATGACCCTGGAGTCGTTTACAAGTGTGATTGAAGACACCGTACACAAGTATATCAATGATGACCAGTCTTATTGCCTTGCCGGCTGGAGCATGGGCGTTAGTGTTGCCCTCGCCTTTGCCGGCCGTGCACAGGCAAAACGACCCGATAAACTGATTTTGCTGTCCGGGGTACCGGATATCAGCCAGGTCTCCTGGTTTACGCAAACGACACAAGCAAGTTTACTTGACGAGATCAGCGAACGCGAACAACGCCTGAAACTGCAGGACGCGGCCGGGCACCATGCAGTCATGTGGACCTGGCAATCCATTGCCAGGCGCTCACTGCGCGAACAGTGCAAGTTGGTGGACGTCCCCTGCCTGATTATGAGCGGCACCCGGGATGAAGATTCACCCTTGCCGCTAGTTGCTCAGTTTCGCGACCTGCTTGCGAACCCAACTTTTCTCACGATAGAAAATGCGGGCCATTCTATTCTGACTGAGAACACCGCCGCCGTCTCAGCCGGATTTACCGACTTTCTCAATCTGGAGTAATGCATGAATTTTGACGACCATCTGTTTTTCTGCGCCCCCTCTCGCCTTATCATCAGGGAAGGGGCCAGACATGAGCTGCCTGCCCTGCTGGCCAAACTGGGCTACCACAACGGCATACTGGTTACCGATCGCTATTTCGCGGAACAGACGCCGTGGGTCAACGAATATGTGCAAGCTGCCAGCAAATGCGGGATCAGCACTTACGTCTACAGCGACGGCGAACCGGACCCATCCACGACACTGTGTGATCAGGCGACGCAGCACATCCTTGCCCAGACACAGGGCCAGACGCCTGATCATGTCATCGCGCTGGGCGGCGGCAGCAATATGGATCTGGCCAAAGCGCTGACACTGACATTACGCAGCAAAAAACCGGTCACGCACTATAAAGATGGCATTGGCAACGACGAACCACTGCCCTTTATCGCCATGCCCACAACGTCGGGCACGGCCTCGGAAGTCACCCCAGGCGCCATTCTGATCGACCCCGACAACGCGACAAAGATTGCCTTGATGGATAATCGCTTACGGCCATTCATTGCTCTTATCGATCCACAGTTCACCTATACCTGTCCGCCTCGCGTGACTGCCGACTCGGGCATCGACGCGCTGATCCACGCCATCGAGTCCTATGTCACCATGGATTCGAACCAGTTTGAGCGCAACAACAATCCGGATCCAGGCTACAGTGGTCGCACCCACTTGAGCAAGATGTTCGCTCGCGAATCCATTACGCTTTGCGCCCGGCACCTGCGACAGGCTTACCTGAACGGCGCCGACTCGCAGGCGCGCATCGGCATGAGTTACGCCAGCGTGTTTGCCGGCCTGTCTTATGGCAGCGCAGGATTGAACGCGGTTCATGGCATCGCGTACAGTATTGCCGGATTGACCCATGAAACGCACGGCCGCACCAACGCAGTCATTCTTCCCTATGTTTTGTATGAGTTGCGCGACAGACGCATGCAGGAACTCAAAGAAATTGCCGCCATATTTGGCGTAACTGGACAGGGAAACAAGCAGGAACAGGACACGGTTTTGCAACTGGTGCAAACACTTCAGACGCTGGTCAGCGAGCTGGGCATTCCCAATAACCTGAAAGATTTTGGCATCAAAGAAGTCGATCTGCCGCGTCTGTACGCAGATGCAATGAGCGTGACCCGTCTGCGCAACGCTTTCCCCGTCCCGGATACGTCTGCGTCATATCTGCGCATTATTGCAAATGCATGGGCTGGCGACTTTACCGACGCACCGGTCCCTGTTCTGCAGCTAGAGCAGGACAGCCAAGTGGCTTAGGCCTCCGAATAACTTGCACACGCACCCGCCTGGGTGCTGCTGCGCGTTGCCCTGCCCTTTCAAAAAATCCACACACAGTGGCGCATCACATATCGGCTGAACAGGGGCAGCCAGCGCTCCTGTTCATACCAATCGGGCCGCTCCGACAGCCGAGCCTGCCTGCGCGGGACCTCCGGCGTCTTGCAAATACGCATGCCCACCTTCATTGCGACTGTGATCGATCCGCTTGATTTTTTCAGATGAACCGGCGCGAACCGGATTATGCATTCAATGCCTGAACCAGCGCCGGCACGCCCTGTGCCCAGGCCCCTGCCGCAATGATCACGCCTATCGCCATATCACATTCATGATATATTTCTATTGCATTTCAGTGGTATATCAGTTAAATTCAATAAAAATATATTGACAAGGAGACAGGCAATGGCATCTATACCTATTACGCCATCGGATATTTCAGGCCGTATGGAACGGCTCCCAATGACAAGCTATCAAACCAAGCTATTCTGTATTATTGCGACCGCTTGGTTCTTTGATTCGATGGACCTGGGCGTCATGACTTTTATACTGGGGTCGATCAAAGCCGAGTTCGGTCTGAGCATTGCCCAGACCGGGATTGTGGCCAGCGCCAGTTTTCTTGGCATGCTGATCGGCGCCGCTGTTGCCGGCATCTTGGCCGACCGGTTTGGCCGCAAACCCGTCTTCCAGGTCAGTATGGTGTTCTGGGGCCTCGGCAGTCTGTTCTGCGGTCTATCGACCGATGTCAACATGCTGATTGCCAGTCGCATCGTTCTGGGTTTCGGCATGGGCATGGAATTTCCGGTCGGTCTGTCGATCGTATCGGAAATTGTCCCCTCCAACCGCCGCGGCAGGTATCTGGCCATCCTGGAAGGTTTCTGGCCTATCGGCTTCATCTGTTCCGGTCTGCTGAGCTATCTATTGCTGGAGCCCATCGGCTGGCGCGGTATTTTCTTTGTGCTGGCAGTCCCTGCTGTGTTCGTTTTCTATATCCGCCGTCACGTTCCTGAATCGCCACGCTGGCTGTCTGACTCCGGGCAAAGCGAAAAAGCCGACAGCGTCATGACCATCATGGAAAATCATGTGCGCAAAACGCTTAACAACAAGGAGTTGCCTCCCGTTGTCTCACTGCCGGCCGCTGCCGCGCAGCCTGCTTCGGGCAACAGCTTCTCTGAGTTGTGGAAGGGCGACTACGGACGCCGCACCCTGATGCTGTGGATCCTGTGGTTCTTTGCACTGATGGGCTATTACGGCCTGACCAGCTGGCTTGGCGCATTGCTGCAGCAGGCCGGTTACGAAGTGACCAAATCCGTGCAATACACCGTCACTATTTCACTGGCAGGCATTCCCGGCTTTATCTTCGCTTCCTGGATTATCGAAAAAATCGGCCGCAAGCCTACGTGTGTTCTGTTGCTGCTGGGCAGTGCCGTTTCGGTATACATCTACGGGCACGTGGCAAGCGTCAAGGGTGAACTTCACTATCTGATGATGTCCGGCATGTTCATGCAGTTCTGTCTTTTTGGCATGTGGTCCATTCTGTACGCCTATACCCCTGAGTTGTATCCGACCCGCATCCGTGCCACCGGCGCCGGCTTTGCTTCAGCCATTGGTCGGCTGGGCTCTTTTGTGGGTCCCTTTGCCGTCGGCATTCTTCTGCCTGTGGCAGGACAGACTGGCGTGTTTACGCTAGGTGCAGTCTCATTTGTCATCGCTGCTGTGGTTGTCATCGTACTGGGCGTGGAGACCCGTGGCCGGGCACTGGAAGACATATCCGGTTAAGGCACCGTTCACTGTTTGCAATTGAGATTTTATTTCAGGAGTAATTATTATGATGACCGAAAGGCAACGAAAATTTCGCGAACAATATCAAAGCGATATCAGTCCCTTGTATAACGGCCTGGTGCACATCGGCGTGATGTATGCGGTTGGTATAGCCGCAGTCATCTATTGCCTATCGCAACTGACAACGGCTACCTGGGAGTATTTATTGATTATTCCCGTTTTCCTGGCGGGCAACTTCGTCGAATGGGCAATGCATACCTACGTAATGCACAAGCGTATCGACGTCTTTGCCCTGCGTGCCATTTACGAAAGACATACCCGGCAACATCATCAGTATTTCACTGACAATGACATTACGATAGATTCGAGCCGCGAATTCAGGATTGTCTTTTTTCCATGGCGGGTCTTGCTCACGCTTGGCGTCGGTGGCCTGTTCCTGGGCTATCTGGCGTCGGTCATTATCAATCCCAATGCCGGTTATGTTGTTTTCCTGACAATGGTACTGCAGTATCTGGTTTATGAGACCTTCCATTACTGCTGCCACGTCCATGACAACTGGTTCGTCAGAAATGTGCCCTTTATCAATACTATCCGGCGCCATCACACAGCCCATCATAATATGGGGCTGATGATGCATTACAACATGAACCTGACTTTCCCAATTGCTGACTGGTTCATGAAATCCAGCGATCTTGATCGCGGACTGCTTGGCCACCTGTTCAATGGCTACAGTGAAAAACATATCAAGGAAGAGCTCAAACCGATCATCAGAAAATATCGAAACGATGATGCCAGCGTCAGCCTGGATGGGCCCAACCTCACGTCGGAAGAGCAAAGCGTGCTGGACCGCGCAATGGCTCGTTGATCCCGGCCTGGCCGCCGATCTGCCTGTACCAGTCCAAGCGGATACGATACAGGCCGCAGCGCGGTGCGCCAGATAGATCTATACACGCCCTGTATCCGGTACCGGATACAGGGCTTTGCTATTGCGTCACCTGAACCGGCAGACCTTCACGACGCAGCACCCTGCCCGGGCGTTGTCCACTCGGTCGACCATCCTCCCACACGACCTTGCCGTTGACCAGGACCGTGCTGATGCCAATGGCAGCAGCCACAGGGTGGGCGAAGGTTGACGCCTCAGCCACCGTTTTCGCATCAAACAGTGTGACATCGGCAAACGCGCCCTGCCGAATGACGCCACGGTCGGTCAGGCCGAACTTGCCTGCAGTCAATCCAGTCATTTTATGCAGCGCCTTCTCCAGGGAAAACAGCCCCAGGCCACGGCTGTAATGGCCGAGCACCCGTGGAAAGCTTCCCCATAGTCGGGGATGGGGTTTTTCATCATGAGGCAGGCCATCGGAGCCGATCATCGTGTCATCAAACTGCAGGATGCGCTGTACGTCGGCGTCATCCATCCGATAGTAAATCGCACCGGCGGGCAACAATTTCTCGATGGCCTCTTCGGTGCTTACATTCAATCTGCTTGCGATCTGCGTCAAATCCTGCCCGGCCATCTCCGTCAGACCTTTTGACCAGGTCACCGTTACCCGTGTCGAATTGGCCACCAGCTTTGCCTACAAGATAGTAGAAGAGGCGTCGTATGGATAGCAATCAAGACAAATAGGCTGCCTGGTCATATGGTCAGCGATATACGCCAGCGTTTCGGCCGAGCGACCGTGATTCTGAACGCCAACCACTTTATGATGCGAAATAACGACGGGCACGCCAACCTGCCGTCCGATCAGGAACGACTCTTCCAGTGATTCGATGACACGATCCCCCTCATCGCGCATATGCGTGCAATAAATGCCGCCATAGCGCGCCAATGGAGCGCAAACGTCAATCACTTCCTGCGTGGGCGCAGCCACCGCGGGCGGATAGACCAGCCCAGTGGACACACCAATGGCGCCGGCCTCCATGGCTTCGACGACCAGCTCCTGCATCGCTGATATTTCGCTTTCGGTTGCCGCTCTGGTAACGTCGCCCATCGTTGCAACGCGCAAGGTCGAATGACCGACCAACATGGCGCAATTGGTGGCGGCCGGGTGGGCGCTCAGTTCGCTGACGTATTGCGCGAAACTGCGAAACCGGAACCAGCCGCCTTGCTCATCCAGCAGATTCAGCGGCGGCGTTACCGGATCAGGAATTTTCCGAGGCATTGGCGCCAGAGAAATGCCGCAATTGCCGCCAATCACGGTTGTGATTCCCTGGCTTACCTTGGGCGCCATATCCCCATCTGACAGCATCAGTCTGTCATCGTGAGTATGGGCATCGATGAACCCCGGGCAAACGATCAGGCCGCTGGCATCAATCACTTTATCTGCCGTCGCCTGCGACAAATCGCCAATGTGCGCGATGCGCTCGCCCAGGATGGCAACGTCGGCGGTAAAACGCGCGCTGCCAGTGCCGTCGACCACATCGCCATTTACAATCAAAACATCATAATGTGTGTTCATTTCTGACCTCTAAAATTTTTGGATGTCTTGGGAGAATGGACATCGCTCACGCCGGCAATTGTGCCTGATCCCCTGCTTCGGACACGGCACGAAAATTCTGGAAATCCCAGTGCCTGCCGGGTGCGGCATCGATCAGCGATCGGGTATAGGGTTGCGTTGGCGTCGTCAAGACGGTATGGGCCTTGCCCGATTCGACAATTTTTCCCTGTTGCATGACGATGATGGAATCGCAAATCTGCGCAGCAACCCGCAAGTCATGTGTAATAAACAGCACGCCGACGCCCGTGCGTTCGCGCACTTCATCCAGCAATGCAAGTACCTGCGCCTGAACCGAGACATCGAGCGCAGACACCGCCTCGTCGGCGACCAGGATATCGGGCTCCAGCGCCAGCGCCCTGGCAATGCAGATACGCTGTCGTTGTCCGCCAGAAAATTGATGAGGATATCGCTGCAATGCATCTTTGGTCAGGCCCACAAGCTGCATCAACTCGGCCGCCCTGTCCATCGCGGTATTTTTTGACATGCCGAAATTGAGCAGTCCCTCGATGATCGAGTCGCCCACCGTAATACGCGGGTTCAGGGAGCGATAGGGATCCTGAAAGACAATCTGGATACGCTGGCGCATGGGCCGCAACTGGCTGCCCGAGAGCTGCGCAATATCCCGGCCCTTGATATGGATCTGGCCCGAACTCGGTTGCAGCAGCCTGACGATACAGCGTGCAACGGTTGATTTGCCGGAGCCGGACTCGCCCACAATCCCGACAATTTCTCCACGATTCAGGGTCAGGTTGATATTGTTGGCAGCAGTGATATGGCGTCCGGTTCCCCATAGCTTTTTTTCAGAATAGGTTTTAACCAGGCCCGACACATCCAGCACCTTTTCTCCGTTGTTCTGTTCACGCTGCTTGGGCATCAGGCTGGGTACCGAAGATACCAGCATGCGACTGTACGCATTCGCGGGGTTTCTCAGGATAGCGTCACGCGTGCCTGTTTCCATGATCTCGCCCTTGTTCATCACCACAATCCGATCGGCAATTTCTGCAACCACGCCAAAATCGTGCGTGATAAACAGCACGGCCATATTGTTTTTTATCTGAAGTTCACGGATCAGCAGCAAAATCTGTTTCTGGGTAGTGACATCCAGCGCCGTGGTCGGTTCATCGGCAATCAGCAGCCTGGGCTGCAGAATCAGCGCCATTGAAATGACGACCCGCTGCCGCTGCCCGCCAGACAACTGGTGCGGATAAGCGTCGTAGATACGTTCAGGATCGGGCATATGAACCGATTCAAGCATAAGCAGTACCGCCTGGCGACGTTGTTTTGCAGACATATTGCTATGGATCCGTAGTACCTCGTCAATTTGTCGCCCCACCTTCTGCACTGGATTGAGCGCAGTCATTGGCTCCTGGAAAATCATCGACATTCTGGTGGCCCGCAGCTCGCGCAGACGCTTCGCACTGGCTTTCAGTACGTCTTCTCCATCGAGCAGGATGCTACCGTTGCACGCTTGCAGGCTGTCCTGGCCCAGCAGGCCCATCACGGTATAGGAGGATACCGATTTGCCTGATCCCGACTCGCCCACCACACAGAGCGTTTCACCCGCAAATACATCAAAGCTGACGTTATTGACCACACGTTTTTCCGTGCTTGCGCTTGCAACACGCACCGAAAGATCGCGCACCCGCAGCACCGGTTCCGCTGCATTTTCCGTGTTTTTGATAGTGTCTTGATTCATGATTTTTTTGCCATTCTTGGATCCAGCACATCACGCAATACATCGCCCAGGATATTGACGCAGAGCAATGTCAGTGCGAGCAGGATACCGGGATATAGGATCAATCCCGGCAGCAAGCGAAAATACATGCGCCCCTCGGACATCATATTGCCCCACGATGGAATCTCCGGCGGCAGCCCTGCGCCCAGGAAACTTAAGGTCGCCTCGGTAAGAATGGCGGCAGCAAAAATATAGGTGCCCTGCACGATCAGCGGCGCCACGGTATTGGGAATCATATGGCGCCACAGAATGGTGCGCACCCGTGTACCCAGAGAAACGGCTGCCTCTACATAGGGCTCGGCACGCACCGACAGAATCACGCCACGCACCAGTCGCACCACACGCGGAATTTCGGGAATCGTAATGGCGACGAGGACCGTGGCCAGACTACCACCGGTGAGCGACACCAGGGCGATGGCCAGCAGGATGCCGGGAATGGCCATGATGCCGTCCATCACCCGCATGATGATGCCATCGGCAAATTTGAAATAACCGGCAATCACCCCGATGAACAAACCGGCGATCAGACTCATCACAGTGGCGCCGATACCGACGATCAGGGAAACCCGGGCACCGTAAAGTGCGCGTGAATAGGTATCGCGTCCGAAAGCATCGGTTCCCAGCCAGTGCGCGGACGACACTTTGGCCAGTCTTTCAGCCGGATTGATGGCCACCGGGTCTATGGTGCCAAGTAAGGGCGCGCATACGGCCACAAAAATGATAAGCACGAACATTACAAATGCAATCAGGACCGGAATACTGCCAAGCGCCGCGCGCAGCTGGCCGGGCAAAGTCGAATAATGTTCCGCAACTGGCTGCCCTGGGGCCGAAACCGGCAGCGTTTCTGAAGAGAGTGGGACAGTCATGGTAGTCCTTCAATAACGGATTCTTGGATCGAAAACCGTATACAGCAGATCGACAATCAGATTGATCAGGATATACACGATGGAAAAAAGCAGTATCAGTCCCTGGATAACCGGATAGTCACGCGCGAGCACCGCTTCTACAACCAGCCGCCCCAGGCCCGGCAGATTGAAGACCGATTCGGTAACCACAACGCCGCTGATCAGGGAGGCAATACCTATACCGATGACCGTAACAATGGGTACGGCAGCGTTGCGCAAGGCGTGCCGCATCAGGACCGATTTTTCTTTCAGGCCCTTGGCGCGCGCGGTGCGGATATAGTCTTCGCCCATGACTTCGATAATACTGCTGCGTGTGATTCGGGCGATCAGTGCCACGTAAATAGCGCTCAGCGCCAGGGTGGGCAGAATCAATCGCTGCGCAAAAGGCAGCAGCCCTGCCGACAGCGGTTTGTAACCCTGTACCGGCAGCCAGTCCAGCTGTATGGCGAAAAAATAGATCAGTAAATAGCCAACCACAAAGGTGGGAATCGAAAACCCCAGCACAGACAGGCTCATGATCAGGCGATCCAGCAGTTTGCCTTGCCGCCAAGCGGCAATGACGCCCAACGGAATGGCAATGATTACCGTCAGCACGATGGTTGACACAGCCAGCGCCAGCGTTGGCCCCATACGCCCGGCAATCATCTGCAGCACCGGTGTGCCAGACAACAGCGAGACGCCAAGGTCTCCCTGAAGCAGGCGAGTGACCCAGACAATAAATTGCGTATAAATTGGTTGATCCAGCCCCATGGCCTGGCGGATTTGCTCAAGCTGAGCCGCAGTTGCATCATCTCCGGCAATAATGGCAGCAGGATCTCCCGGTGTCAGACGAAGAATGGCGAAGATGACGACAGCAACCATCATGATGACCGGTAGTGTTGCCAGAAGCCGACGGGCGATATAAGTAATCATGGCTGACTCACTTATCCGATTTTTTCAGGTTCCAGAACACGGTTACCGGCGACTGCAAGACACCGGACAGCTTGGTACTGTACGCGGCAGGGATGAGAAATTGTCCCAGTGGCGCAACCACGCCTTCGTCGATCACCAGCTTTTGCAGCTGGGCGGTAATTTTCTTGCGCTCGGCATCATCTTTGGCTCGTGCAAATTCAAGTCGCAACGATTCGATTTGCGGCACATCCGGCCAGCCGGCCCAGGCTTTTTTTCCGTTTGAAGCAATCGTCGTATTACCAAACGGATCACCGCTGGTCGCCAGAATGCTGTATGTGGAAAAAATATTCCATCCGCCTTCGGCGGGCGATTTCTGATTGCTTTGCTGAGTGGCGACCGTCTGCCAATCCATGGTCTTCATATCAACCTTGAAACCGGCCTTGCGCAAGGCATCGCCGATCACGACCGGTTGCGCAGACAGCATGGCAATATCAGTCGGCTGCAAAATCACAACCGGCGTACCATCATAATTGGCCTGCTTGAGCAGCGCCTGCGCTTTCTCTATGTTAGCCGGCACAACCATCTCTTTGCCATAGTCATTTTCATATGGATTGCCACATCCGAAAACAGCCGCGCACGGTTTGTAGTATTGCGGGTTGCCAACCAGCGCCTTAAGGACATTTTCCTGCCCGACCGCGTACATCGCGGCCTGGCGGATCAGCCGGTTATTGAATGGCGCATGCAAGTGATTGAACCGGAAGTACGTCCAGGCGCCCAGCTTGTCCAGCACCTCGACCTTGATAT
>NZ_JBQEAU010000041.1:424-31866 GCF_052108595.1 Advenella sp. | reverse complement strand
ATTGCCGATCCTGCCCCCTGCCTTGACTGCGCACGGAAAATCGACCATAATGCTTGACTCTTTGTTTGTTATTACTTAGGCGCAGTAGCAAAGCGGTTATGCAGCGGATTGCAAATCCGTCCAGAGCGGTTCGACTCCGCTCTGCGCCTCCAGTATTCTTGCGGGTTTCAGAGCAATTAAAAAAATAAATCTGCTCCGCAAAAACGGGTTTTTCCGCAAAATGGATCTTTTCCCCAAAAAAATCTCACTTATTAGAGCGAGTCAGAAATAGCTGGCGCCTTGCCAGCGAGCTCACATATCGCTATTACACAACGGGTCGCCAAGCCAGTTCCTGGCTCTGTACCCTGACTCATCAGGCCCTGGCGCAAACCCAACCCCGTTGATACAAACGGGGCGATTTCCTGTCAATGGATTTGCTGATATTAATAAAATACTTAATGATCAGCGGCATATTCCCATATAGTGTCTTAATCAGAAGATACCGCAAATTCCCGAACATATCGGTACGCTAATCTTCGGTGGTAACGGTAGCGCTCATTCCCGCAAGAAATAAGCATATAACTATCTTGCGCCTCGCAGTTCCTGCTTCAATAGTGACGACCCTGCCGGCAGCAAGGTTACCGCGACGCCGCCGCCGCAGACATCCTTAAAATAGTGGGTCGTGCCGTTTGGATTTTATTGATCTGCGGCGTAAGATACCCTTTTCGCACTCAGTGTCGTCACCCGGGCGACTTTTTCATCATGGCCTCGAACCCTTCTACGCTTCCATCTCCTGCGCGATCGCAGATCAACCTGGTTCCCGCCGCAGTATCAGCTGCGCTGATCGTGCTGGGTCTTATTTATCTGAATGGCACCGTCAGTGGCCGGCAGGCCGCGTTGTGGATCGTGGGCATCCTGCTGGGCGCAACGCTGTATCACAGCGCCTTTGGTTTCACATCGGCCTGGCGCGTATTTATTTCAGACCGGCGCGGCGCCGGGCTGCGCGCGCAGATGCTGATGCTGGCGTTTGGCTGCCTGCTGTTTTTTCCGGTGCTGGGCAACGGCACGCTGTGGGGACAGAACGTCAGCGGTTTTGTCAGCCCCATCGGCACATCGGTATTGGTCGGCGCCTTTATGTTCGGAATCGGCATGCAAATGGGTGGCGGTTGCGCCTCCGGTACGCTCTATACCGTTGGCGGTGGCAGCACGCGCATGATTATTACGCTGATCGGCTTCATTATCGGCTCGGTGATCGGCGCAGCCCATCTGCCCTGGTGGGCCAGCCGGCCGTCATTCGCGCCGTATTCCATCGTGCAGGAATGGGGCGCCCCTACTGCATTGCTTAGCAGCTTCGTATTATTTCTGGGCATTGCCCTGTTCACCATCTGGGCTGAAAAACGCCGGCATGGAACATTGATTTCTTCTGCCGTTAGCGCCGGTAAGGCACGCGGCTGGGGCAGACTGCTTTCGGGCCCGTGGCCACTGGTTATCGGTTCTATTGCGCTGGTCTTGCTCAACTTTGCCACGCTGGCCTTGGCCGGACGCCCTTGGGGAATTACCTCTGCCTTTGCCTTGTGGGGCTCGAAAATATTGATGGCCGTTGGCTACGACGTCAGTACTTGGGGCTTTTGGCAAGGACCAGCCGCTGCCTCCCTGGCTGCCCCCGTGCGCAATGACATCACAAGTGTCATGGATATCGGAATCATTCTGGGAGCGTTGCTGGCGGCCAGTCTGGCTGGAAAATTCGCCCCAGTCTGGAAGTTGCCCACTCGATCTGTGCTGGCAGCGATCATTGGTGGCCTGCTATTGGGCTATGGCGCGCGCCTGGCTTTCGGTTGCAATATCGGCGCCTATTTCAGCGGCATTCTGTCGGGTAGCCTGCATGGCTGGCTGTGGCTGGTGGCGGCCTTTGCCGGCAACGTGATTGGGACCAGAATACGCCCCTTTTTCGGTCTCGCGGTAGAGAAAACATCGCAAACTGCCTGTTGAGGGAAATCTTGTGATTTACATTTGATCCGCGTAAAAACTTAATAGAAGTCAACGATTACGAAGACGTGGCGATGTTAACATTGCCACGTCTTTTTTATTTTAAGACAGGGCACGCGGAATCTCTGGGGCGGAGATCTTTGAGACAGGATATTTGAGAGGATCTCTGAGGCGGGATTTTTTGGCGCCGGTTTCGCGTAATAAAAAGAGTCTATCCACTGTGCCGGTAGCTGCAACCAGCAAAATTCAAAACTGGCTGCTGGCTCGGGATGAACAAACCGACTTTTCAAGGCATACAAAATGAACGCTATTTCTTCATTGCTTGTCTTGTGTTGCCTGATACTCCCGGTCACCGCATGCACCCCGTTCTCTGGTGCAGGCATCAATTCTCAGACCGGCCTTTCGGGAACACGCCAACCAAAACCTGACCCATTTACTGCAAGTGACTCATCGGCCGGCAGCACCAGCCCACCTGCTCCCGCATTCACGACATTTGGCAGCAGGCCTGCTGCCTGGCGCGCCGTCATTGACGGACCTTTGTTGCAGATAGAGCTGTCTGCGGTCGAACTGGTCACGCTCACGGCCGAACGGTTTAACGACAAACGTGGCATCAATGTCATTGCGACGGATTACACAGTCAAACAGCAAAACAGACGTCGCAAAAACAAGGTCAATCTGACGATCAACAGAAAACCCTGTGTAAATGCCCAGGGCGCCTACGACCTGAGCGCCATACTATTTTATAAGAAGAGGAAATATACCGGTTGCGCGGTCGCCGGCACATCCGGCACAGAACATTGACACGCTGCAATGCCGCAGGGCTTGGCGTTTGATCCGCATCCATGCCATCAGCCGTGTTGTTGCTGAAAATGCGGAAGCCGAGCAATGAATCCGGTCTCGTTCTATTGATGATTGATGGCTTCGCTTTGCTGCCTGCTACCACCCATCGTGTCCGACCTGAACAGGCGCCGCCTGGCGGTGCGCAGGTTTATCACAACCACATCTGTAATAAACCTGGCGCTCACCGCGTGACTACTGCTGTTCGTGGATCTCTACGCGGCGGTTTTGCGCACGCCCCGCTTCAGTGGTATTGTCGGCCACTGGCGCCTGCGTGCCCTGACCTTCGGTCTGGATCTGCTGCGCCGGCACACCGCGCAGGATCAGATAGGCTTTGACCGATTCCGCCCGACGTTTCGACAACGCTTCATTACCGGACTCGCTACCGGACTCATCCGCAAAACCAACCAGCCGCACCGATTTTCCACTCTCTTCCAATTGCTGCGCATACTGGTCAAGACCATCGTGGAAACGGCTGTCGACCTGTGCGCTACCAGAAGCAAATTGCACCTGAGGCAGCGTTGCTGGCGCGGCCGCGGCATCGGGCGCCACGGCTCCGGCCTGGACGCCGTCCGTAACGGGCTCGACGGCAACGGGAGTTTGGTCAGCACTGTCGGCTGTTGTTGTAGTGATGTCGGTCTGCGCTGCGCTGGCGCTTTCAGAACTGTCCTGTTCCGCTGCGCCAAATGTCGTGGTTTTACCAGAAGACTCCGTGGTCGTTGCAGACGGTGCTGCCCCGTCGCTGGCTGGCGCGATGCCGGACTGGGTATCGGCAGGTTCATCAGCATTTGCTTCTTGCGGCTGCGCTGGCTTGGACTGGTCGCCTGACGAATCGGGCCCGGCAAAGGTTGTGGTTTTGCCAGTGGCGCCCGCCGGTTCAGGTGTTGTAGCAGCAGGCGGTGTGTCCGGCTTGTTTGCAATGGGCGCGGGCTCGGCGAAAGTTGTTGTCTTGCCCGGTGCGGCATCATCAGTTGTGGTGCTGTCAGTTGTGGCGTCGCTTGTTGCAGCAGTATCAGTTGCGGCACTGCTTGATCCGGCTTGTTCGACCGTTGCGCTGGATGCCTCCGGCGCAGTGGTGGTCGTCGCCTCGTCCTCTGCTGCTGACGCTGGCTCCTGATCAGACTTGGTCTTGTCTGCGCCTGTCGCCTCTGTCTTGGCATTGTCTGTATTGACCTCTGGCGCAGACGACGTGGCTTTTTGCTCGGTCGTCTGAACAGCAGAACTGGCGGCATCTGCACTTGCGGCACCGGTAGATGCTTCGGACTGCGCTTCGGGCTCCATGGTGTCGCTGGCCTGGCCATAGGTCGGGCCATTAGTCGAATCGTTACTCGCCGTATCGGCGGCAGACTCGGACGCAGGCGTTGCTGCCGCATCCGGCTGGACGCTGCCTGTTGCCGGTACGACCGCCTGCCCGCTAGCAGATTGGGACTGCTCGCTTGCTGGCTGCTCGCTAGCCGGCGGGACAGTCTCTGTGCTCTCTGTGCTCTCTGTGCTCTCTGTGCTCTCTGTGCTCTCTGTGCTCTCTGTGCTCTCTGTGGCAGCCGGCGCTGCGGATTTGTCCGCGTTCTCGGCCTGCGTGCTTTCCGGTTTTGTGCTGTCTGCCTGCATGCTATCTGTCTGCGCGCCCTCGGCGGCAGCTGGCGCATCCGCTACGCCAGAAGATTGCGTCGAATCCGGGGCAGGGAAATTGGCTGAAGGCGTTGTAGCGGCTCCCGGTTCTGTAGCCTTGCCATCATCGCCGGTCGTGGCAGCAGGAGTGTCAGCTTGCGGGTTGGCTGGCGTTGCAGCGGGAGCCGTTACCGCATCAGGTGCAGGCGCGTCGGTTGCCGACTGTTGCTGGTCTGCCGGTTTGGCGTTTTCGGTCTCTGTCGTATCCGATTGCGTGCAGCTCTTGACCCAGGCGGCACCAGCCAGCACCACGGCCAGCGTCAGCACCCATTTGAACCAGCCATTTGCTGGTTTTTCATTTGCCATTGTGTCCTGTGCCGACCCGTGCTTGCCGTTTTGCGACGAGGCAGCGGCATTGGCGTCCACGGCGGCCAGCGCATCCGGTCCGAACAGGCCTTCCAGGCTGTCTTCACCGAGCGCAGCAAGCGCCGGCGCATCCAGCTGGGCGCTCACGTGCGGCGCCTGGGCGGCCAGCAACACCGGCAGGCTTTGTGCCGGCGCGCTTTCAGTCGTAATATTGTTCTTCAGAAAGGATAGTACAAACGGCACGACAATAGACAATAGCGATCCAACAGCCTTGGTATCCAGGCCGGTTGTCACTTCCAGATGGGTAGTCACCGCTACCTGTTGCGGTCCCAGTATGGTTGCCTGCTCGCTTTCGCCTAGCGTCACAATCTGTGCGAACTGATCGTTGGTCAGCACCGTCGGCGACAGGGCGCTGGAGGTCAGGTTTGTCTGGGTCTGGCTGTTTTGAATGTGAGCTGCCAAGGCTTGCGCACCCTCGGGCTTGCCCGCCTGCCGCGCCATCGCACCGATCACCATTGCGACAGCCTTGTCGTAAGCGGTGGTCGCCTGCTGGCGGGAAATATCCAGATAACCGGAAACCTGCGCAATCAGGCTGTCACGAATCGGGCCATTAAAGAACTGACTGAAATCGACACTCATGGAATCCTCATACCTTTACTGGAACTGAACGGGCCGCTAGCCGGGCGCTTGCGGTTCCATAGTATCACTTTATTCAGCGTCAATTAAGTATGTTGACTTGACCCGGCAGGACAGGCCGAGCGATATCCGGCAAAGGCATTTGTCTGCCTGCTTGCACAGCCGCAAAAAATGCGTCCAAGCCCCGCGCCGAATCATCGAAAATGCATTGTTGGCCTTAGCCTTCAGCTCGCGCAGCCTTCTGGCGATGATAACGCAGCGTTCCGGCATGGAGCACGCGATCGTCGGGCAAAATCTGATCCGGCGTATAGGTGGGTTGATTAATGATGCGTGCATATATCGGATCGAAATCTATCTGCGCCAGTTCGAAAAGATCATCCAGTTCGTTGATGACAAAATAGCTTTTCTGCAGATCGTCGATACGATAATCCGTACGCATGACCCGTTCCAGGTCAAAGCCGATGCGGTTGGGCGAATCATCTTCCAGACAGTACTGGCTTTCGGTAAATGAAGAGCTGATGCCTGCGCCATAGATGCGTATGCCATCCTTTTGCTGGACCAGGCCGAACTCAATGGTGTACCAGTACAGGCGAGAGATGAATGGCAGAATGCCGCGCTCGAGTGCTTTTAACCCGCCCTGGCCATAGGCCTGCATAAAGTCTGCAATGGCCGGGTTCATCAACATGGGCGCATGCCCAAAAATATCATGGAATACGTCTGGCTCCTGCAAGTAATCCAGCTTGTCTTTTGAGCGGATGAACTGGCCTGCCGGAAAGCGACGGTTGGCAATATGAGTGAAAAACACGTCATCGGGCACCAGGCCGGGGACAGCCACGATCTGCCATCCGGTGTGCTTCATCAGCAGATCGTTCACGCGACGAAAGTCAGGAATTTCATCTGCGGTAATGGGCATTTGCTTCATGCAATCCAGATACTGGTCGCACACACGCCCGGGCAGCAATTTGCTTTGCCGTTCATAAAGCGTTTTCCAGACGCCATGCTCCTCTTGCGTATAGGCTTGCCAGTTTTGATCGATGGTCCAGTCAGCCGACGGCGCACTCGCCTGCGGATCGGCGCAACCGTGTTTTTCTACGGGACTCAAATTTAGCGTTTTCATAAGGTGTCTCCAGATGTCACTATTATTTGGAAACAATATCACGCACATCAAATCAGGGTGAATTCATGCTGAACTTTGGAAAATAACGCAATTTTTCATTTTTTATTTCTATTTTTATAGAATTTATTTTATTTTCTATTTCGAAATAAGGCCGCCCAGTACAGAAAATGCCAAGGCCAACGCGTCAGACCTGTCCGCAGTACACGGACAAGGTGGCAAAGCATGCCGCCACAGCCCACGGGGCAGCCTGTTGGTGCCATCCTCTACTGCGTATATCGAACGCCGCCGGACAAATGTCAGAGCGCATCAATTGCCTGGGCCAGTTTGACATCTCTTTCTGTCAAGCCATCGGCATCGTGCGTCGTCAGGCGAATATCCACCTTGTTGTAAACATTGCTCCATTCCGGATGGTGGTTCGCCTGTTCGGCCAGCAAAGCGACTTTTGTCATGAAGCCGAAGGCCTGGACAAACGAGTCAAAAGTAAATTGTCGACGCAACGCTTTGCCATCTTCATCCAGCCCCCACCCATCGAGCGAGGCCAGCGCAATGCCAATATCTGCGTCATTCAATGGTGTCATGACAAGCTCCTGTTGCCATCTGCATCCTGATGGCTTGATCGTTGATAAACTGTTTTTTCTTATAGTAATGCAAAGCGCCGGTCGCAACAAGAAGCCGGCCAGACCCACTTGCTCCCCCCGACTTGCGACCCCGCTCTCCCCCATTTGCAACCGCACTTTCTTGCCGGTATTACGCCTCATGTTGCCTCTGGTCACGCGACTGACGTTATCATCGTATGAAAGTAATAATGCAAAGGAACACCGATCATGGATGAACAGGTTCTGGGGGCCATGCAAAAGTGGCCCAATGTGCCGGCGGTATATGGCTGGCTGTCGCTCAATGCCCAGGGCGACTGGCTGCTGCATACCAACGGCGGTGCGCGCGAGGGACAAAGCGGCGAAAAAATTGCCAATGAACAGATCCGCCTTTTCATGAACCGCAACTACGCGACAAACGAGGCTGGCGAATGGTTCTTCCAGAACGGCCCGCAACGGGTATTTGTCGATCTTGCCTGCGCTCCCTATATTGTCCGCCTGGCCGACGATATGCAAACGCTGCTCACCCATAACGAACTGCCCGTCACCCGGATCAGCCAATGGCTGCTCGATGGGCAGGGCCGACTGTATATGCAGACCGAACACGGTGCAGCAATGCTGGTTGGCCGCGACATGGGCCTGTTGAGCACCCGCCTGCAGGTCATGCCCGAGGCCGGCACGCTGGCGGCACCAATACCGCTGGATCAGAATCATTTGCAAGCGCTGCAAGACGGCAGCACCTTGCGGGTGTCCCTGGACGGCACGGCCGATTGGACGGCGCCCATGCAATGGCTGGAAAGCGCACATATTCCGGCAAGACTGGGCTTTGCTCGTGAGCCGGCAGCCGGCTGATGCTTTTTGCCAATAATCGGGCATTATTGTTTACACTATGCCTGAATCCATCGCACCAGAAAAAACACCATGACGTTACCCAGCGCTTTGCACTATTTTCCTGCCCCCACGACCCAGGCTTTCTGCAGCCAGTGTGGCAATCCGCTGACGCGTCTGGTTCCGCCTGATGATAATCGCCAACGCGACGTCTGCAATCATTGCGGCGCCGTCCATTATCGCAACCCGTTGATCGTAGTTGGTACCGTTCCGATCTGGAACGATCAGATCCTGCTGTGCCGCCGGGCCATTGAGCCTCGTTACGACACCTGGACCCTGCCGGCAGGCTTTATGGAACTATCGGAGACGACCAGCCAGGGTGCCTTGCGCGAGACCGACGAGGAAGCCGGTGCAGATATCAGGCTGGGCAGCCTGTTTACCGTCCTGGATGTGCCGCGCGTCAATCAGGTGCATATGTATTTTCTTGCAACGGTCACAAGCGATCGCCTGAACCCGGGGCCCGAATCGCTGGAAGCCAGGTTTTTCAACCTGGATGAAATACCCTGGGATGAACTGTCGTTTCGCACCGTTACCCACACCTTGAAGGTCTACCTGCAGGACCGGGCCAGCGGCGTATTTACGACGCATTATCACAGCATAGAATAAGCAGTTGCACCCGGGTTCTTCGCCATTATGATTACACTGCCCTGCCTTGACAACGGCGAGCCATTCCCTCCGGCCTGCCAGGCATTGAAAGAGCCCGATGGCCTGCTGGCGTTTGGCGGTGATCTGTCCACGTCCCGCCTGTTGCAAGCCTACAGACTGGGTATTTTCCCCTGGTATTCGGCCGACCAGCCGGTACTGTGGTGGTCTCCTTCTGCGCGCATGGTGCTGCAGTGCGATGCCTTCAGGATTTCGCCAAGCCTGGGCAAGCTGCTCAAGCGCGTTGCCCGTCACGAGCGCCAGCAAGACGCCGCCATCAAGGTAACGACCGACACGTGCTTCGAAGCGGTGATGCGCGCCTGTGCGGCACCGCGCGGCGTGCAAGCCGGCACCTGGATTACAGATGAAATGATCGCTGCGTATACGCAATTGCATCGCCAGGGCTATGCCCATTCAATTGAAACCTGGCAGGACGGGCGGCTGGCCGGCGGTCTGTACGGCATTGGCATCGGCCGCATGTTTTATGGAGAATCCATGTTCTCCACCAGCAGCAACACCTCCAAAATCGCCCTGGCCTGGCTGGTGCGTTTTCTCAAAGCCAATCAGGTAACCTGGATCGACTGCCAGCAGGATACGCCCCATCTGGCCAGTATGGGCGCGCGCCCCCAGCCGCGGGCGGCGTTTCTACGCCATGTGTCAGAGGCAGTCAGCCAGCCAGCCGTGCTCTGGCCCGCTGGCCAGATGCTTGGTGACGGAACTATCGTTCCCCCGATGTGAGCAAATACATTTTTAAGGTATAGTTGGCAAAAACGCCCCACAGCCGGTAACCAGCCATGAGCGATATCCACGATCCATCCTTCAACGTCCTGCAGTTTTATCTGACCGCGCCCTATTCCTGCAGCTATCTGGACGGAAAAATGGCGCGCTCACAGGTCGTCGTGCCCGGGCACCTGATTCGCCCGCCGGTTTATGCCCAGCTGCTGCGCAATGGCTTTCGCCGCAGTGGCCTGTTTACCTACCGCCCCCGCTGCGACCAATGCCGCGCCTGTATTTCAGTCAGAATAAACTGCGCGCAGTTCGCGCCCAACCGCACCCAGCGCCGCATTCTGAAACGCCACGACAATTTGCGGGCCAGCATCCGCCCCCTGGAATGGGACGAAAGTCATTTTGACCTGTATAAGAAATACCAGGCTTCGCGCCACGCCGGTGGCGGCATGGACGACGACAGCGCCGAACAATATGAAGAGTTTCTGCTGACCAGCCGCATCGACTCGCAACTGGTGCAGTTCCATGACGAGGACCAGGTGCTCAGAATGGTGTCCATCATCGATGTGACCGATGACGGGTTATCCTCCGTATACACGTTTTACGATCCCGATTATGCTGGCAGCCTGGGTACGTATGGCATTTTGTGGCAAATCGGTCATTGCAAAGACCGGGGCCTGCCGTGGTTGTATCTGGGCTATTGGATCGCTCAAAGCCGCAAAATGGCGTACAAAATCAATTTCCGGCCTATCGAGCTTTATATTAACCACCGATGGATCGACAGTGCAAACATTGACCTGTCTGAACTATCCTCTTTTTGATTCGCCATGTCACTTGCCTATCGCCTTTATCCGCTGATCCGCCCGGTCCTGTTTTCCATGGACCCTGAACGGGCGCACGAACGTACCCTGGAAGGCTTGAACAAATTACATCAATGGGGCCTGCTGAAAAAGGTACTCGATGCCAGGCCCAGTGCCCCCTTGCGCATGCTGGGCCTGAATGTGCCCAACCCGGTCGGGCTGGCCGCCGGCCTGGACAAAAACGGCGCCTATATTGACGCGCTAAGCCATATGGGTTTCGGCTTCATAGAGGTAGGTACAGTAACGCCCAAGGCGCAACCGGGCAATCCAAAACCGCGCATGTTTCGCCTACCGCAAGCCAACGCCCTGATCAATCGCCTGGGTTTCAATAACCAGGGACTGGAGGCCTTCCTGGCCAATGTGGCCCGCAGTGAATGGAAAAAACGCGGCGGCATTCTGGGCCTGAATATCGGGAAAAATGTGGCCACCCCTATAGAACAGGCAGCCGATGACTATCTGCTGGGGCTAGCCGGCGTATACGCGCACGCCGATTATGTGACCGTTAACATATCGTCGCCCAATACCCAGAACCTGCGCGCCCTGCAACAGGTAGACGAACTGACCGGTTTGCTGACCGCGTTACGCGAAAAACGCAAGGAACTGGCCGATAAACACGGGCGGGCCGTGCCCGTTGTGGTAAAAATCGCGCCCGATCTGGACGCCAACCAGATCGCCACCATTGCCGGGCTATTGTCGCAATACGAGATTGATGGCGTCATTGCCACCAATACAACCTTGTCACGCAAAGGCGTCAACGGGCTGTCCCATGCCAAGGAAAAAGGCGGCTTATCCGGCATGCCTGTGCATGAAGCATCACTCAAAGTCATTCGGGGTCTGCGGCGGGAACTGGCTGCCGACTATCCCATTATCGGCGTGGGCGGCATTATGGAAGGCGCTCAGGCAGCAGAAAAAGTGCAGGCGGGGGCCAATGCCATTCAGCTCTACACGGGACTGATCTATCGGGGTCCCGTGCTGGTGGACGAATGCGTCAGGGCAATTGCACAGATAAGCCAGCCCGGCGCAGCCTGACTGCTTTTCGAACATCCTTTTCGAATACGCAAAAAAATAGCCCCTCACAGTGAAAGGGCTATTTTTTCATCCCGGGCGCCGCCGAAGCGCTCGCCCGTTATTGGCGCAGATTAAGCCTGGCGGCGAGCAGTTGAACGGCTTGCCGTTGCTGCAGCTTTGGTGGCTGTCTCTGTTGCCTTGATGGTTGCATTGGTTGCCGCAGAGATATTGGACTCAGCAACTTCAGCAGCCTGCTTGGCAGCTTTGTTCATTGAATCATAGGCAGTAGATACCGTTGCCAGTGATGATTTCATCAACGCAACAGCACTTTCAGAACCTGTAGGCGCGTTTTTGGCCAGTTGGTCAATGGCTTCGGAAACCTGTTGCTGACCTTCGGCAACTTGCGCTTCTGTCAGTTTGATCAGTTCATTGTTGACGCCAGAAACGATGTCATACACGTGTTTGGTGTATGCGACGGCTTTTTCTGAGTTGGGCTGGGCCAGTGAAGACACGTAAGCAGCAGCTTCTTGTGGGTCTTTCAGTCCAGCAACTTGCTGAGTTTGTTCTGCAACTTCACCCAATGTCGCTTTGATTACTTTCAGGTTCAGGTCAACCAGCTTTTCAAAGCCGCTGAACAGGGAACTCTGAACGGCAACAGCCGCGTTCATTGTAGATTTTTGACGATCAAGAATTTGTTGTGGAATGGCGCTCATGATGATATATCCTCGGTAGATAGTACAGTGTTAAGTTACACAGGGCCTGGTGCTCGTGCACGATAGGTATCTGCTAAAACAGTTTGCTGCATCGGCGGCAATGTTCTTTTCACTTCCCGGGCTACGACCACCCACCCTTTTTATTGTTGCATTGCACAATTAAAATTATACACGTCATTTTCAGCAGGTCAAGCATTTTTTGTGCAATGCAACAAAATCCGCTTTGTCCATCTGTCAAACTGCGATACTTGATTGAATATTATATGAATGTTATGACTGCACCATGACACGCAAGAGATGCCTGACGGGATGTTCAAGTAGGCGTCATCGTCATGCTACAGGCTATTCGTAACCCAGGGCGGCAGATATTTTTGCTGCAGTGCCTACCAACATTTCCACCCATTCTTCCTGCAGACGCTCTGCCGGCGCGGAAATGGAAAGCCCGGCCACCAGTTTGCCCGAATCGTCGTAGATCCCGGCAGAGATGCAACGTACGCCCAGCTCGAGTTCTTCGTTATCACGGGCGTAGCCATGGCGACGTACAAAGCTCAAGTCGCGCTCAAGGCGATCCAGATCAGTCAGGCTGTTGCGGGTGTTGCCCGATAAGCCCGTGCGCGTAGCGTAAGCACGCACATAACGGGCGTCGGACGAAGCCAGAAAGAGTTTACCGACAGAGGTCAGGTGCAGTGGCGCCCGCCCGCCAATGGCCCGCACAACCTGCATGCCCGAGCGTTCGCTCCAGGCGCGATCAATATAGACAATGTCATCGCCCTGCTGGATGGACAGGTTCACGGTCTGCCCTGTCAGATGGTGCAGGGTTTGCAGATGATCGTGCGCCACATCGCGCACATTCAGCCGATCCTTGACCAGCGCACCCAGCTCCAGAAGCCGGATACCCAATTGATACATGCCGTTGTTGACACGCTCGACGTAGCGACCGACCGCCAGATCGTTCAGTATGCGATGGGCAGTTGAGGCGTGCAGCGCCGTAAGTGCCGCGATGTCCTTCAGGGAAACTGGATGCGGCTGGTCTGCCAGCACATCCAGCACTTTCATTGTGCGTTCCAGGACCTGGATACTGATGCCGGAGACAGCATTCGTCTTGTCGGAATCGGACGCAGCCTGCGTAGTTAAGAGCCGGTTAGCCATGATGGAGGGATTCAAAATATTGCGGTGCAATATATTTTATATCATATTGTGAAAAATGAAAACCCGACAATGTCGGATTTTCTTTCGAATACGACAATAAGGCCCTTTATACGGGTTTGTCCGCATGAAAACGGCCGCCCACGCGCAAGATCTCACCTTTCAAATAATCGAACGCTGCAGTGGCGGCCGGCTCTTCGCCTTTGACACCCAGATCGATATAAGCGCCCGCGCCCTTGCCCATGGTCGGCAGGCTGAAAGTGCTGATGCCGGCCCAATTCGTTTCGATATGCTCTAACGCCGGCGTGATCCGCGATTCGGGAACACCGTAGGCCAGGATGTTGTGCGAGACCAGTTGGCTCAGGTGCTGATAATCCGCATAACGGTTATCCAGGGTCCACTCGACCATGGGCCAGGCCATTTCCGGGAATCCCGGGACAAAAGTATGGTCCTGGATGAAAAAGCCCGGAATGCGATTATAGGGATTGGGCACAATCTGGGCGCCAACCGGGAACACCCCCATGGCCAGCCGGCGCTGGTTCTCTGGCGAGCCAGGATCATGCGTACCGCGCCCTTCCAACGCAAGTTGCTCAAAGCGTTCGGTGATCAGCCTTTCGGCTTCCGGATGCAGGGCCAGCGACACACCCAGCGCCTGCGCGACCGCCGTGCGGGTTTTGTCATCGGGCGTAGCGCCAATGCCGCCACTGGAAAAAACAATATCATTCGACGCGAAACTGCGTTTGTATGCAGCAATCAGGGTTTCAAGATCGTCCGGCAGGAATTCGGCGCGCGACAGTTGCATGCCTCGCGCGGCAAGCAACTCGATGATTTTGGACAGATGCTTGTCCTGACGCCGGCCGGAGAGGATTTCGTCTCCCACAATGATCAAACTGATTTTACGTGCTGCCTTATCGTTCATAATGCTCATCCTGTTGTTGGCCCGTCTCGGGATGACGCTATTCTAACGCTAAAGATTGGACTGTGACGACAATAGCGCCGGGCTGTTTCGACGTTGTTCGGCCAGTGCAGCCAGCCCATGGTGCGCATAGACCAGGGACGTAAAAACGGGCAATACAATCCAGGTCAGGGGAATCAGGTTGACCGTTGCACAGATTGTGCCGATCAGCCATCCGCCACCGCGCCGGCCGGCGATAATCTGCGCTCGCTCCTGCCGCGTGGCATGTTCGACCAGCGCATCAAACCGCAACATATGGGTAAATGCATAAGCCCACCAGAATACATGCAGCAGCACGGCGACCGGTGGGATAAGCCACAGCGGCAGCGTAATGACCCAGCCAACGATAAAAACCAGCATCACTTTGGTCGAATTCATCAGGCTTGAAACAAAGACCTGACCGCCGCGGCGATCCAGTTCCGGATAATCGGTGCGCGCCACATGGCCTACCACCATGGGCATGACCAGCACAGCGGCAATCAGCAGACCAATACTGCTGCCTATAGTGACCATGATCACAAACACCAGAATATGAACCAGATAGATAGTCATGGAAAGCAGCCCGACGCCAGCCATCCCGCTTTCGATGCCAGTCATCATTTCCGACTGCGTGACAAACAGATTCAACCAATCGGCCACCGGCTCCCACAGGAACCGCGCAAAAAACAGCATGACGATCAGCGCGGCGGCAAACGGCAGCAGCAGCGCCAGCAACATGCGTGGCTGCAGCTGTGAGACCATTGCACGTCCGAAAGCGCGGCCGACGCCTTCGTATGGCGATGGCACGCTTTCTGATTGCTGTCCGAATGGTGTACTATTTTGCATAACTTTCCCTTTTGCGCGATGGCGTAAATGGTTTCAGATCCAACCGTTACCTGTTACTTATTACTCGTTACCCGTCACCCGTTACTCATTTGCAGACCCATATGTTCATTCAAACCCCCGGCCAGCATGTTCCCCAGTTGCTCCAGGCGCTGGACAATCCCGACACATGGCTTATTGCCTGTTATTGCGCAGCCTGGTGCGATACTTGCGGCGACTACCACGAAGCCTTCCAGGCCATGAGTGAACGCTACCCCCAGCATCTGTTCCTGTGGATCGACGTTGAAGACAATCCCGAACTGCTGGATGATCTGGACGTTGAGAACTTCCCTACCCTGCTGATTCAGACCGACGGGCAAACCCGGTTTTTCGGTACCATGCTGCCCTACATCAGTCACCTGGAACGCATGCTGCAGGCCGTGGGCGACGATCCCGACACACGCGCCGACGGGCCGGCCGATATGCGCACGCTGTTGACCGCCTCGGCCTGAGACAAGGTCAGCCGAGCCAGGCGCAAGGCCAGGCAACACAGCGACAGCCGCGCAGCACCATCGATGCCCGCTTGCCGCAACCTTGATTTAAACAGGAATGTGGGAGTCGTGAGCCGCGGTTTCAAGTATTTGAACGCGGCTGAAACATGAGTTTGCCGATTAGTTTTCGGTATTGGGACGGCCGCCCAGCAAAACGGCCAGCATGGGTTTGGGACCATGGCCTTCAGCACGCCGATTTACCGAAGTATCGGATTCGATATTTTGCTTGGTCGGCTCGTAAGGGCGAAAGAAAAAGTCGTCAATGGGCGTAGCCCGGGCGGCAGGAAATGTTTTCTTGTAACGTTCGGGCTTGCCGGTTGTGGTCCGCGCCGGGTGATGTCCGCGTGCCAGAAAAACGCTGGGGATGGACAGTACGCCCCTTGGCACCGGCGTTTTGATCAGCTTTTCGATATCTTCCAGCAGGCGTTCTTCGGTTTGTGTGTAAAAGGCGATGGCCTCGCCCTTTGCGCCTGCCCTGCCGGTGCGGCCGATGCGGTGGACATAGTCTTCGGCGTTATACGGCAGGTCCATATTGATTACGCAAGGCAATCCGACCACGTCCAGCCCCCTGGCCGCCACATCGGTTGCCACCAGGACGGCAATCTCGCCAGACTTGAAGCCCTCAAGCGCCTTGATGCGCTCGGCCTGGGAGCGGTCGCCGTGAATGGACTCGGCATTGATGCCTTCACTGACCAGTTCCCGGGCGACACGGCTGGCGCCGATTTTGGTATTGACAAAAACAATGACCTGGCTCAGGTTGCGCGATTTAAGCGTATACAGCACCGCTGCTTTCTTTTCGTTTGGTGCAACCGGGTAGGCGATCTGCGTGACGGTTTCGGCCGTGGCATTGCGCGGCGCCACATTGATTTCCACAGGATTGTTCAGGAAATTGCGCGCCAGCTTGCGAATATCGTTACTGAACGTCGCCGAAAACAACAGGCTTTGGCGTGGTTTGGGCAGCAATCTGACGATCCGCTCCAGATCTGGCAGAAAACCCATATCCAGCATGCGGTCGGCTTCATCCAGCACCAGCACGCTGACCTGGCTCAGACTGACGTTTTTCTGTTCGATATGGTCCAGCAGCCGTCCCGGCGTGGCGATCAGCAGCTCACAGCCCTTGCGCAATTGGTCGCGTTGGGCATTCATATCTACCCCACCAAAAACAACAGCCACGCGCAAGGGTGAGCTGTGGCTGTAGCGTTTAACGCTTTCTGCGACCTGATCGGCCAGTTCGCGCGTGGGCGCCAGGATCAGGGCGCGTACCGGATGGCGGGCTGGCGACATGCTGCTGTTGGCCATGGGCATCAGCCGGTGCAGCAACGGCAACGTAAATGCCGCTGTTTTGCCGGTGCCGGTCTGGGCCGCGCCCATGATATCGCGCCCGTCCATAATCAGCGGCATGGCCTGTTCCTGGATGGGCGTTGGCTTGGTATAGCCACTGGCCATCACCGCCTTTAGCAGATCGGGGTGCAGGCCGACCTCGGTAAAGGATTCAAAGGTAGTGGTTTTGCCGGAGGTAGTCTTATTGGCGTCGGTCATTAAGTGTATGTGAAGGAACTGAAAATTGCGGCAAGCCGCGAAAACGTCATTTTACTCTACTCATGTACCCATCTATGCCCATCGGCCCGGAAATAGGGAGAAAGCCTTAGAAAATCCAGCGTAAAAGCCACAAGACGACCATACCGACAGCAATCATGAAAAGAATATTACGCACTCGCAAAAAAGCCAGCGCAGCGACGAGCGCCGCAAAAAACTCGGCCCCGACCTGCGGCCACTGCCCCACAGTCCAGGGCAACAGGCTAGGCACGATAATAGCCGTCAAGGCGGCAACCGGGGCGTAGCGCAGGCCACGGCTCACGGTCTTGCTCAAGGGGAAATACTGGCCCAGCATGAGGTAGCCAGCCCGGGTCAGCAGGCTACCAATGCCCAGCAGCACAATGATAAGCGCTATATAGGTGTCACTCATGTGCGTATTCCTTTGCTCATGGCTTTCTCGGACAGGATGCCGGCAGCGATCCCGGCCACAATGGCGATGAACAGCCCCATGCGCAGCGGCAGCGCCTGGCCCAGCCAGGCCACCGCACCGGCGACCAGCACAGTCACCAGCATGGGCCGGCCCTTGATGAGCGGGATGACAACGGCCATCAGCGTCAGTACTCCCGCAAACTCCAGTGACCATTCACGCGGCACGCGATCGCCGATCAGCACACCGGCCAGGGTACTTAACTGCCACGCTGCCGCAATCGCGGTCCCCATGGACAGATAGGTCCATACATATACCGTGCGCCGTTTCTGGCGGACATGACGGAACAGGCTGACAAACACCACATAATTGATATCGGTCAGCAGATACCCGAGCACCAGCCGCTTGAAATGGGAATATCGTTCGAAAAACGGATAAAGCGTCGCGCCGAATATGACAAACCGGATATTGACGATGAAGCCGGCCAGAAATACCATCCATACCGGGGCGCCAGCGGCCATCAGCGGCAACGCCGTGAGCTGAGCCGAACCGGCATACACCCACAGCGACATGATCATGGCCTGCCAGAAGGACAAGCCGTAATTGACCATGGCCACCCCGGACACGAACCCCCATGCGGACAACGCCAGCAGATGAGGAGCGACAGCCCGCATCCCCAGCTGGACGGCCTGTCGGCGCGCCAGCCGGTGCGCGTCGCTGGCGGCAGGCAAAACCCGCGCTAAAAGAGTAAACGGGGAAAACAAAATAGTTCCTTGTGCTGTACAATACGCTGTGCGACGGCGTATGAACGGATGCCCGGTAGCGGCGTAGACAATGAAGATATGTTGGGAATTCTAGCAAAAGCAACGCGCTCATCCTCATTGCACCCACCCCAGGGCAGAAATATAATACGTCAGCACCAATCGGCCAGAGCAAAGTGACGCTGCGCGGCAACACTCGGGCTGTTTACCATCAAATACACGTGCGCGCCGTTTGTACAGCGCGCATAACATGTCTTTCCGCATTTTTAGGAAGTAACTGATGTCTGCACAAGTACAAACGGCACCCATCGAGGTGTCTGCAAGCGATCTGCCTGTTTATTGCCCTGGCCCGAATGCCCCGACCTGGAGCCTGCATCCACGCGTTTTTCTGGAGGTAAGCAAAACCGGCTCGGCAGCCTGCCCTTATTGCGGCACCGTATACCGCCTCAAAGAAGGTGAGAAAGTGCATGGGCACTAAAAGCACTGCTGCGCCCAAGCGCGCGGTCTTCGCCAGCCCCGAGGAGGTCGAACAGGCCTTCTATGAAGCGCTGCGCCTGGGAGATGTCATGCGTGTCATGCATACCTGGGCCGATGATGAAGAAACCGTTTGCATTCATCCGGGCGGCGAGCGCCTGACGGGCACCAGCGCCATCCAGGCTTCCTGGCAGGAGCTGCTCAATAGCGGCCCGCTCCATATTCATGCCCATCATCCCGTGGTTATTACCTACGGCATGACCGTCATACATATTATGATCGAGGAAGTTCAGGCCAATACCCCGCGGGGCAATCGGGAACTGCTGTTTTATGCAACCAATGTGTACCATAAAGGTCGCACCGGCTGGCATATGGTTCATCATCATTCAGCCCCCGCCCCCTCTGACGTTCTGCTATCGGAAATGCACGACATTCCCAACGTGCTGCATTAATCCACCTGCAACACCGTCCTGTCGGGCGCACCCGCGATCGCAAAGGACAAGAATAACGCCTCTCACCCCTGGCCCGGCCATGCTTGCCTGCCTGAAATTTCATGTGCCTGACTCAACGGAATCACTGGACCTGCTGTGACTGCCCGACTCAAACTTGACGCCTGCCCTTCCCCGAACTGGCAATGTGAAGGCCATATCCAGACGATTGCCGCCATGCAGTGGGGACGCCGACCCCAACAGCGGTTCGTACGCCAGCGACTGGATACACCCGATGGTGATTTTCTGGATATCGACTGGGCCGGACCACAAGCGCATACCCATTGCGAATTCAATGGTCGGGCACTGGTCATTTTTCACGGACTGGAAGGCAGCAGCCAAAGCCATTACGCCCAGGCTATTGGCGCGTATTTTGTTGAACGCGGATGGATGGTTGCCGTGGCGCATTTTCGCGGCTGCTCGGGCGAGCCAAACCTGCGGGCCCGTTCTTATTTTTCCGGCGACTCCCAGGATATTGACTTCATCCTGAGCCAGATACGCCGCCAGTTACCCCAGGCGCAATGGCATGCAGCGGGCATTTCCCTGGGAGGCAACGCCCTGCTCAAATATACAGGGGAACAAGGCCAACATCTGAGCTGGCTCAATGCTGTAGCAGGCATTTCCGTACCGGTAGATCTGGTGGCCACCGGCATGCGGTTGCAAACCAGCCTGATGGGTCGCTATGTGTACACCCCTCATTTTCTGGCCTCCATGCGCGGCAAAATACAGCAAAAAGCCAGCGCCTTCCCGGACGCCGTCAACTGGAACAAAGCGCTGCAGGCACGCACGCTGCTAGAGTTCGATGACGCCTATACTGGGCCTGTGCACGGTTATCGCAGCGCACTGGATTACTGGTCGCGCTGTTCAAGCCAATATTATCTGCAGGATATTCGCGTACCGACGCTGCTATTGATTGCGCGCAATGATCCCTTTATTCCCGAAGCCAGCCTGCCCGGCCCTGCCCAGGGCAGCGATCACGTGCTGCTGCACTACCCATGCAGTGGCGGCCACGCCGGCTTTGCCAGCGGTTCGGGACGCGGCGAGCTGACCTGGCTGCCGCGCCGAATCGAACAGTTTTTTACGCAGAACCAATAAGGTCCTCGTGCGAGCCGTCTTGCCGCTACGCAACGCACCAACCCGGTAAGGACTGGCATTGAGTGCGCGTCGTGTATTGCCACGATCAGCACCGTCTCATCAGACAACGCGCCACAGCCCGCGTCACACGGTCCTGAGCTGCTGCTGCGCCAGGCGCATCTCACGCATCTGCCTGCCGGTTTTCTGACGCCCCTTGGCAGATAGGCGCATCATGGTGCTCAGGGCAAACAGCAGGCCGAAGGTTTCGACCATCGCCGCCGGAATCCACATGGTCAGGCCCCCAATACTCTGATCGGTTATCGCAGACATGGGCAGCGCCCGTCCACAAAGATCGAAGAGCGGATAGATATCGGTAGTAGTAAATGTGATGACTGCCCCCACGATCATTTGCGGCAACATGGTGATGATGGGCGACAGAATGCGCGCGCCCGGCGAGAGCACAGCCGGGGAGCCCGAAGCAATCGTCCATTGAAAGAAACGGCCGACCCATGTCTTGGCCGTGAGCATAGGCGCGACATAAGGGCGACGATCCAGGATCAGGTTCCAGTACATGAACCCACTGACCACAACCGACCAGTTCATGAGCCGGTACAGGCGCCAGTCGAGCATGGAGTAAAACTGGATGGTCGGCAACAGCCAGAACAACACCAGAAAGACGAACAGGAACGGGACCAGGATTTTATTGGTCAGCACACCGGTGATGAATCTGCCGGAAAAACTGCGACGATAATCGCGCAGCCAGACGCGCGCGCGCAGGGGAAGACCGGCACGCATCACCTGCCCGGGATAGGCGCCCATAATGAGCAAGGGGCCCAGGTGATGCAATACAAGATGCTGAATGCGGTGAATGAAAAACATGCGCTCGGCATAATAGTCAACATGCGTATGCAGCGACAGATAAAGCACCACAAAACCTGACCAGAACAGAAGCTGTCGCGCAAGCGTGACGCGATGCACGCGTGTGCCGCGCACAAACAGCCAGCCGGCAAGGAGAAACAGGGCAATCAGCGTAGGAGAAAACTCCCAGGGGGCAAGCCAATGCATCAAGTCCAGATCCATCGAATAAAACCTCTTGAAGATGTCGGCGCCGTATCATAAACGGCATCCCGGTCACTAGCAGGTCATGTGCAGGCAGGTGACGTGCGCCACAACCATGGACAGGGTGAACATGGAAACCATGCCTGCAATCAGCAAATTGAGCAGCGCCATCAGCCCTGGCGGCACACCCGACGGTTTGCGCCGCACCTGATTGACATTATAGAGCGCGTCGAATTTTTCATCGGCGCGCAGACAGTAAACAGCCGACTCAATGAAACCTGCCCAAAGCGGGATGAACAGGAAGAAAAACGGAATGGAGTCCCACCACACGGGCTGGGTGAACGACCATGCCAGCATTGCCAGACTGAACAGCGTAATGACAGGTGCAATGGGGCGCTTCAGATACCAGCCCTGCAGACTCAGCACGCCAAAAAAACAGGCCAGAAACCCGGCAACAGTTTTGGAACGAAAATGGTTTGCAGGCCTGGCCCGCCACAACTGATTCAACATTTCTGATTCAACATTTGCACTATGTCAGGCACGCTGCCAACTTTGAAGGCTATATTGTACGACAGGCGGGCTCACAGGTGCGTGTGCCGGATTTTTTCAGGCAAAAGGGTAAAATAGCGGCATGGAAAATGTTGACTTCGATATTGCAATCATCGGCGCCGGCCCCGTAGGGCTGGCGCTGGCTTGTGCCCTGGACAAACTGCCCGGCATCAGGCCAACGGTCGCCCTGTTCCAGGCCGACCATCCGGTCATGCATAACCCGGCCCGCGACACGCGCGTGCTTGCTCTCAATCACGGCAGCCGGGTCTTTCTGGAGCAATTGCAGGGTTGGCCCGGCCAATACGCTGCCATTGAAACCGTGCATGTCTCGCAAAAGGGCCGCCTGGGGCGAACGCTCATTACCCACACCGATTTTGACGTTGCTGCGCTAGGCTATGTGGTTCCCTATCGCGCGATTCACGCCAGCCTGCAGCAGGAGGTGAACGTCGGTCACACCTTGCGCCTGGCCGGCGCGCCGGCCACTGTCGCCAATGAACCAGACAGCGCCACAGCCAGCGTCAGCCAGAACGGTAAAACCTATCGGGCGCGCATTGTCGTGCAATGCGATGGCGCAAAGCCGGACACGCAACTGCGCGACTACAACCAGCATGCCATCATTACGTCCGCCCGCGCCGCCCTGCCCAGACCAGGCTGGGCCTGGGAGCGGTTTACCTGCGAAGGCCCGCTGGCGGTCCTGCCGCACCCGGTCTTTGCCGATGCCCAGTCGATCGTCTGGTGCACCAGCCCGGCGCGCGCCCGCGAACTGCTGACAGCAGACGACGCCAGCTTTTCCCGGGCACTCACCGACCACTTCGGTGACCGCCTGGGGCCCTTTTCCGTGCTGGAGTCGCGTCATATTTTCCCTCTGGCCCTCAGCGTTAGCAAGAACACCGTAAACGGCCGCATTGTGACCATAGGCAATGCGGCCCAGGCGCTGCATCCGGTGGCGGGCCAGGGGCTTAATCTCGGGCTGCGCGACGTTGCGGGGCTGTTGCGAGCACTGCAACCGTGGCTCATCGACCCTGCCCAGGATCCCCAGCCGGCATTGGCCGTCTTTGCTGGGGCGCGTCGTGCTGATCGCGGCATCACCCGTCAACTGACCGATTTCATGCCACGTATTTTCACCACCGGCAACCCGCTAATCGAACATGCCTGCGGGTTATCTTTGCTGGCGCTGGACCTGGCCAAACCGTTGCGGCGACCGCTGGCCCGCCACCTGTTGCAGGGTTATCGTAACTAGGCCAGCGGCTTTGCCGGCCCCGCGGGCCAACCTTGGTTAAAATGTGTCCATGCAAATTGGTAACTGGTCCCTTCCCAATCCTGTTTTTGTTGCTCCCATGGCGGGCGTGACCGACAGGCCTTTTCGTCAGCTGTGCAAGCAGTTGGGGGCCGGCTATGCCGTATCGGAAATGGCTGCAAGCAATCCGGCATTGTGGGAAAGCGTCAAGACATCCAGAAGGCTGAATCATGATGGCGAGATCGACCCGATCGCGGTACAAATCGCCGGTGCCGATCCGGCCATGCTTGCCGAGGCTGCCCTATTTAATATTGGCAAGGGGGCACGCATCATCGACATCAATATGGGATGCCCCGTAAAGAAAGTATGCCATGTCGCCTCGGGTTCGGCGCTGCTGCGCGACGAAGATCTGGTGGCGCGCATTCTGGAGGCGGTCGTGGCTGCCTGCCGGCCCTTTGACGTGCCGGTCACGCTCAAGACACGCACCGGTTGGGACCGGCAAAATCGCAATGCCTTGCGCATTGCCCGGCTGGCGGAAAACGCGGGCATTGCTGCGCTGACCCTGCACGGCCGAACCCGCTGTGATCTGTATACCGGTCAGGCCGAATACGATACGATCGCCGCAGTCAAGGCTGCCATTGGCATTCCGGTGATCGCCAACGGCGATATCACCGATCCGGTCAAGGCACGGTATGTGCTGGATTACACCGGCGCCGATGCCATTATGGTGGGCCGCGCCGCTCAGGGCAATCCGTGGATATTTCGCGAAATCAATCACTATCTGCAAACCGGAACCTTTCTGCCGCCGCCATCGTGGGAACATATGCGCGATGTGCTGCTTGCCCATCTTGACCATCACTATGGGTTCTATGGTGAATACACCGGCGTGCGCACCGCCCGCAAACATATCGGCTGGTATATAAGCAGTCTTCCGGATGCAGAATTGTTTCGGCAACAAATGAATCGCCTCGAAAGTTGTCAGGAGCAGTACAATGCAGTCAATCAGTGGTTCACCAAGCTGGTCAATGAATCGGCACCGCGGGTTCCACAAGCTGCAGTCCATTAAGTCAGAACAACAAGAACTTCCCCAATACCGCCACTATGAACAACACACAAGACCTTCAGGAATGTGTACGCACAAACCTTGAACTTTATTTTAAAGAACTGGGCGACGGCGAAGCCGGCAACCTTTGGAACATGGTCACAAGTTGCGTAGAGAAGCCGCTGCTTGAAGTGGTCATGCTCAAGGCCGGACATAACCAGTCGCGCGCTGCAGACATGCTGGGCATTACCCGCAACACGCTGCGCAAGAAACTGATTTCTCATCATTTACTGTAATTATTCTCTCATGACTATCAAGACCGCTTTGCTTTCCGTATCGGATAAAACCGGTATCGTGGACTTCGCCCGTGCGCTTCACGGCCGGGGTGTAAAACTTCTGTCAACAGGTGGCACCGCGGCGCTACTGAAAAAAGAAGGGCTGGACGTAACCGAGGTTGCAGAACATACCCAGTCTCCCGAAATTCTGGATGGCCGGGTCAAGACCCTGCACCCGCGCATCCATGGCGGGCTGCTGGCGCGACGCGACAGCCAGACGCACCTGGACACACTGAAAACGCACAATATCGATCCGATCGATCTGTTGGTGGTCAACCTGTACCCCTTTCGCGAAACCATCGCCAAGGCCGGCTGCACCTTTGCCGATGCCGTTGAAAATATCGATATCGGCGGACCGGCCATGTTGCGCGCAGCTGCCAAGAATCACGGCACGCGCGAAGGTGGCGTAACCGTTGTGATTGACCCGTCCGATTACGAAGCCGTGTTGCGCGAGCTTGACGAACAGGGCGGCACGTCATACGGATTGCGTCTGTCCCTGGCGAAAAAAGTGTATGCACATACCGCTGCCTATGATGGCGCCATTGCCAACTATCTGAGCGCGATTACCGAGGCCGAGCCTGAACAGGAAAACGAACCTGCCCGCCAAAGCTGGCCTGAGAACCTGACCATTCAATTGCGTCAACATCAGGCGCTGCGTTATGGCGAGAATCCGCATCAGTCCGCCGCGTTCTATCTGGACGCAAGCGTGCCGGCCGGTGTACTGGGCAACTATGTCCAATTGCAGGGCAAAGAACTGTCCTATAACAATATTGCCGATGCCGACGCAGCCTGGGAGTGCGTGCGCACCTTCGCAGCGCCCGCCTGCGTGATCGTCAAGCACGCCAACCCCTGCGGCGTTTCCGTCGCCGAAGACGCGGCCGGCGCCTATCGCAAGGCATTTAAGACCGATCCGACGTCTGCGTTTGGCGGCATCATCGCCTTCAACCGCATCGTAGATGCAGCGACCGCACAGGCCGTCAGCGAACAGTTCGTCGAGGTTCTGCTTGCACCCGAATACACGCCCGATGCGCTGGTCTTGCTGGCCAGCAAGAAAAATGTCCGCGTCCTGACCGTTGCCCTGGGCGATGGTCAGAACGCCTTTGACGTCAAACGTGTTGGCGGCGGCTGGCTGGTACAGAATCCCGATCACAAACCGCTGGCAGCGGCCGACTGCAAAGTTGTCACACGCAAGCAGCCTACAGCGCAGCAGATGAATGATCTGCTGTTTGCCTGGAATGTGGCTCAGTTCGTCAAATCCAACGCCATTGTCTTCTGCCGTGAAGGCATGACTTACGGCGTAGGCGCCGGCCAGATGAGCCGTATCGACTCTGCCCGCATCGCCTCGATCAAGGCCGAAAACGCCGGCCTGTCGCTGCAGAATACGGCAGCCGCATCCGATGCTTTCTTCCCGTTTCGCGACGGGCTTGATGTCATCGTCAAGGCGGGCGCCGATTGCGTCATTCAACCCGGCGGCAGCATGCGTGATGATGAAGTGATCGCCGCAGCCGACGAGCACGGCATTGCCATGGTACTGACAGGCACTCGGCACTTCCGTCACTAATTGCAGTTGTCATAAAGCCCCGGCCCGTGCCGGGGGCAACTCCAGGGAGTCATTGATGTTGCGGATTCTTGGCATTGACCCGGGCCTGCGTCGCACCGGTTTTGGTGTGATAGACGCTGCCGGCATGCGCATCTCCTACGTGGGCAGCGGCACCATTGTGGTCCCCTCGGATATCCCCCTGCACGAACGCCTTAAAGTCATCCTCGATAGCATACGCGAGGTGGTCGATACCTATTCTCCCACCGAATCCGCGCTTGAAAAAGTCTTTGTCAACACCAACCCGGCCTCGACCCTGCTGCTGGGCCAGGCCCGTGGCGCAGCCATGTGCGCGCTGGCGGATCGGCACCTGGATGTGACTGAATACACCGCCCTGCAAATAAAAAAGGCAGTGGTCGGTAACGGCCATGCGCAAAAAGAGCAAGTCCAGCATATGGTGCAACGCCTGCTGACGCTCAACAACCTGCCCGCCCCGGATCCGGCTGACGCACTGGCCTGCGCCATCTGCCACGCGCACGCCGTGCCGCTGGCGTCGCGCTTGGCCGATAAGGATGCACTGCTGGGTGCCCGGCGTGGTCGAAGCCGCCTGCGCGCTGGCCGGCTGATTGATTAACAACGACAGCAACGCAACGGGCGTTTTGCCAGCACCTTGCCGTGACAGGACCGTTTCAGGGGCGCACTCCCGTTTATCGCTCACCGCCTCTGTCCTGGTCCTTATATGTTGATATCTGCAAAACGTTGCACTATGACACTTGTGAAAAAATCACAGCACTCGTAGCGCGAACCGACAACACAAGGACTGGTGTATCAGAAGCATGACAGCATTCTGATGTCGCTCGAACCAGCGGTGCGATCGATCGCCCTCGCCTGCGATGGTAGTGCTGATAACTGCCCGCAACGTTTGCCAAGCGTACTTGAGTAATCACTCTGTTTTTCAAGCGAGAGGCGACAAGGTTGTGTACCATAGCTCTTTGACTTTTTCTGATGATCCCTGCATAAAACAGGGTCTGTGGAGTTCCTGATGATCGGACGACTGACCGGCCTGCTGATTGAAAAACAACCACCGGGCCTGTGCCTGGATGTCAATGGCGTGGGCTACGATATCGATGTGCCCATGAGCACTTTCTATGACTTGCCCGAAGCGGGCGCCAAGGTCACGCTATACACCCATCTGGCCATCCGCGACGACGCGCATGTCCTTTATGGTTTTCTGCGACAGGACGAACGCGCCACCTTCCGGGCCCTGATCAAGGTCACCGGCATTGGCGCACGCACTGCCCTGGCGGTGCTCTCGGGCATGAGCAGCGCCGATCTGTCGGCAGCGATCGCCCAGCAGGACACCGCCCTGCTCACCCGGATACCGGGCATTGGCAAAAAAACGGCGGAACGCCTGCTGCTGGAGCTACGCGGCAAGCTCGATGCCGTTGCACCAGCCACGCCTGCGGCTACCAGTCAGAACGATGTGCTTAACGCGTTGCTGGCGCTTGGTTATTCCGATCGAGAAGCGCGAGCGACGGTCAAATCGTTGCCGGCTGATCTGGGCGTTTCCGAAGGCATCCGCGCCGCGCTCAAAGTACTGTCCAGCTAAGTATTGCCAACATGGCGTGCCATAAAGCCGCCATGATGGCGTCCTCAAAACCGTACATACAACTGCCCATAAACGCAGCCCATACACATCACTCATAGACGCCGGCATGAGAGACCACTGCCCCAGGTCGATGCCGTACCGGCACGACATCGACCCGCAAAGACAACCCTGCACATGATTACGCTGTTCTATACCGTATGCGATTACGCTGGTGCTGAACGCATGGGCGTGCGCTGTTGTGATCCCCTGTGCCGTGTCCCACCACGCTGACACCAACCGCGACCATTGACAGCCACCCAGCGGCCGGATTCCCTAGGGTTTGCACTAGTCGCAATCGAATTGCACTGTGCGCCGCAAATATTGCCGTAAAGTTACCCGATAATTTTATTTCGACCTATAACACCCACTTTGGGGGACAATATTATGCGCGCTCACTGGATCAAGAAAGCCCTGGCAACCAGCCTGCTGTCAGCCGTTGTCATGGCGCCAGCCATGGCAGAACAAACACTGAAAATGGCCTATGCCCTGTCCAAGACTTCACACTATGGTGTCGCAGCAGATGCCTTTGAACAATCCCTTGGCAAAAGCACCAGTGGTCAGTTCAAAGTTCAGCAGTTTCCCAATAGCGCCCTGGGCGGTGAACGGGAAGTAATCGAAGGACTGCAGCTGGGCACCATTGACGCCGCCGTTGTGTCAACCGGAGCGACACTCAATTTCGTTCCTGAAACGGGGGTCATTGATATCCCTTTTCTGTTTCGCGACCTGGATCACGCCCGCAAAGTGCTGGACGGCCCGATCGGCCAGAAGCTGCTGGCCGATTTCCCGGCCAAAGGCCTGATCGCGCTTGCGTGGGGTGAGCAGGGCTTCCGCCACCTGACCAACAACGTGCGTGCAGTCAAAACGCCGGCTGATCTGAAGGGTTTGAAAATTCGCACAACGGAAAATCCGATCCACATAACGGCCTTCCGAAAGATCGGCATGCTGCCTACCCCCATGGCCTGGCCGGAAGTTGCCACCGCCTTGCAGCAAGGCACCATTGATGGCCAGGAAAACCCGATTTCCGTGATCGTATCGGCCAAACTGTCGCAGATGCAAAAACACCTGTCGCTGACAGCACACGTCTACGGTCCTGCCCTGATCCTGGTCTCTCCCTCGGTTTATGAAGGTCTGTCCGATGAAGACAAGGCCAAATTCAAAGAGGCCGGCCTGGCCGCAGCCAAAGCCATGCGTGCATTTGTCGACGACGTGGAAACCAGTGGCGTTGAAACACTGAAAAAAGAAGGCATGCAGGTGCAAGACAAGGTTGATCACGATGCCTTTGTCAAGGCGGTGGAGCCGGTCTATCCCGAGTTCTACAAAAAATTCGGCAAGGAACTGGTCGAATCCATCCGCAATACCAAGTGATTCTTTGCTTGATCACGGAGGCCTGAATGAACGCATTGACACGCTTGCTGGACAGTACCCTGTTTCGTCTAATTTCCATCATTGCCCAGCTATTTCTGGTGTCAGCAGTTTGCGCCTCTTTTTACCAGGTGATCGCGCGCTTTATCCTGCAGGAACCATCGGACTGGAGTGAGGGCTGGACCCGCACTGCCATGATCTGGCTGGTTCTGCTGGGCGTGGTGCTGGCCTGTCGGCAGGGCGCCATGCTCAAAGTGGAAATGCTTCATTCCTTGCTCAAAGATCCCTGGCAACGCCGTCTGGAGCATCTGGTCATGCTCATTATGGCAGTCTTTTTCGGATTGATGACCTGGATCGGCGTGCTCATGACCTATCGGGTGCGCTTTCAGACCATTCCAAGCCTGGGCATCTCCATTTCCTGGATTTATGCCGCCATTCCTGTCGGGATGGCGCTGGCCTTGCTGGCTGTCATTGTCCATTGGGCCAATGCCAGAAAAGAGTCCCAGGAAGAAGATCTGACGCTGCTGTAACGATCCTGGCCGTGATTCGGGGCCTGCATCCCGTAGCGGCCTGTCCGCAGGTACGTATAAACGGGCGCCTTCCCGGGCCCGGGTCCCGATACTGAATCGAAACATGATGTTGTTGTACCTCGGCTGGTGTTGCAGGCCATGACCGGTTTTTTGCTCCACCCACATTTCCACCGCCTTCGAGACAGATTATGTCGCAATTGATGATTTTATCCATGCTGGTCTGTTTTGCACTGACCATCCCGGTCGCCGTTTCCATCGGGCTGGCCAGTCTGCTCGGCGTATATGTAGCCGGTATCAATTGGCTGGTGATTGCCCAGCAGATCTTTGCCTCGCTGGATAAATACCCTCTGGTGGCCATTCCTTTCTTTATTCTTGCCGGCAACCTGATGGAGGCCGGCGGCATTTCGGACCGACTGGTCAATTTTGCCAAGAGCCTGGTCGGTTCGGTACAGGGCGGGCTGGCCATGGCATGTATTATTACATGCATGATTTTTGCCGCAGTGGCCGGCTCCAGCGTGGCCACCACATTTGCGGTAGGCGCGATCCTTATACCAGCCATGGTACGCCACGGCTACCCCAAGCCGTTCTCGGCTTCGCTGCAGGCAACAGCCGCCGAACTGGGCGTGATCATCCCGCCTTCCATTCCCATGATTCTGTTTGCGGTCTCCACCGACACCTCGGTGGGCGAGCTGTTCATCGGCGGCATCCTCCCGGGCGTACTGATTGGCGCGGGGCTGATGCTGTATGTCTGGATTTATGCCAAACGTCATGGCTATGGCAAGCAGGATGCCGATGGGCGCTTACCCATATTCAAAGCTTTCCAGCAATCGTTCCTGGCGCTGCTGATGCCGGTCATTATTCTGGGCGGTATCTATGGAGGCATATTCACGCCGACCGAAGCATCAGTGGTTGCCGTAGTATATGCGCTGATCGTTGGCACCCTGGTCTATCGCCGTATTTCATTTGGCATATTGACCGAAACACTGCACCGGACCGTTATTTCCACGGCGATTATTATGTTTGTCATTGCCAACGCCGGCCTGTTCGGATTCCTGCTCAATCGCGCCGGTGTACCGAATATGCTGGGCGAATGGCTTGGCCACATATTTACCGACAAAGTCGCTTTTCTGCTGGGCGTCAACGCCGCCCTGTTCATAATCGGCATGTTCATTGAAACCTCCGCATCCATTGTGGTGCTGGCGCCGTTACTGCTGCCAGTGGCCCAGCAATTTGGGATAGATCCGACGCATTTTGGCATTATCATGGTGGTCAATCTTGCCCTGGGCATGATTACGCCACCATTCGGCGTCAACCTGTTTGCCGCATGCGCCGTGGCAAAGCTGCCCATAGAACGACTGTTCAAGTCATTGATTCCGTTTGTCGGCGTCATTTTTCTGTGTCTGATCCTGATTACCTACGTGCCGTGGATCTCCCTGGTTCTGCGTGATCTGGCATACCGTTAACGAGATACCGCCAAGGATCGATCATCCCGGGCAGCGCAGCCCGGCGAATCAGGTAAAATAGGCCCAGACCCTCAGTCTTCAAGAAGATACCGCTGCCCCATGGCCATTCAAAACGACGCGCTCACCAGCGCTGCCCCTCGCATTGTCTCTCCGGAGCCCATGACCCCGAACGAAGAGTCCATTGAGCGCGCCCTGCGCCCCAAGGCATTGGACGAATATGTCGGCCAGGTCCGGGTGCGGGAACAACTGGAAATTTTCATTTCGGCTGCGCGCATGCGCAAGGAAGCGCTGGACCACGTGCTGCTGTTCGGCCCGCCCGGTCTGGGAAAAACCACGCTGGCCCACATCATTGCGCGGGAAATGGGTTCACAGCTGCGGCAGACATCCGGCCCCGTGCTGGAGCGACCCGGCGATCTGGCAGCCATGCTGACCAATCTGGAAAAAAACGACGTCCTGTTCATTGACGAAATTCACCGGCTTTCACCTGTTGTGGAAGAAATTCTGTACC
>NZ_JBQEAU010000041.1:0-414 GCF_052108595.1 Advenella sp. | reverse complement strand
GGAAGACTTCCAAATTGACATCATGATTGGCGAAGGCCCGGCCGCGCGCAGTGTCAAAATCGACTTGCAGCCGTTCACACTGGTGGGCGCCACGACCCGTGCAGGCATGCTGACCAATCCGCTACGCGATCGCTTCGGCATCGTCTCGCGCCTGGAATTCTATAACACCGAAGAATTGGCCCGCATTGTTTCACGCAGCGCCCATCTGCTCAATGCCGGCATCACGCCTGAGGGCGCCCACGAGATCGCGCGCCGTTCGCGCGGCACCCCGCGCATTGTCAACCGGTTGCTGCGCCGCGTGCGCGACTATGCCGACGTGCGCTCCAACGGTGTCATTGACAATGCCGCGGCAACGGCAGCCCTGGCCATGCTCGACGTCGATCCGATGGGGCTGGACCTGATGGATCGCAAGAT
>NZ_JBQEAU010000040.1:0-32060 GCF_052108595.1 Advenella sp. | reverse complement strand
TGAAATATCAACCATTACAGTTGGCATTCAACGCTCCAGGGCCTTTTTCAACTCGCCTTTGTCCCGCTTAATCACATCGCTAAAACATATCGAATAAGCTCATCACTTAAATCATTGCTTAAGCCAGTAATTTACGCCAGTCACTTAAGTCAGGCGCATTTGGGCGCTCGCGCGCGAGCCGGTGCATCGCAGGTCAGGCTTCGCCTTCACCGGTAGCCGGCTCGGGTGCATTGCCTGCACGCACTTTTTCTTCAATGCGACGTCCAACGTCCGCGTCAATACGCTTCCAGTAGTCGAAGGCACGTTCCAGGACCGGGCTGCGTACACCGCCCAGCAAGCTGCCGGCCACCTGTTCTATCAGCTTGTTGCGTTGCTCATCATTGAAGACGTGGCGGACGAGCGTGCCGGGCTGGCCGAAATCATCATCGTCGGCATGCAGCGAATAGGCTTGCCGAACCATATCGCCATCTGTTTCCCAACCGTCGTCCATTTTCCCGGTACTGTCGGCCCAGTCACGTCCGGCACTGTTGGGCGCGTAAACGGGCGCATTACCACTGTGCTCATAAGCCATCTGACCATCGAACATATAGGTATTGACAGGAACTTTGGGACGGTTCACCGGCAACTGATGGAAATTGGTGCCGATGCGATTGCGCTGCGCATCGTTGTACGCAAAGGCACGTCCCAGCAGCATTTTGTCCGGAGACAGGCCGATACCCGGAACCACGTTGCCAGGCGAAAACGCAGCCTGTTCGATCTGTGCAAAAAAGTTCTCGGGATTGCGGTTCAGTGTCATCGTACCGACCTTGATCAACGGATAATCTTTGTGCGACCAGGTTTTGGTCAGATCAAAGGGATTGAAACGGTACTTGCCGGCATCGGCATAAGGCATGATCTGCACCGACAGCACCCAGCTTGGATGCTCGCCGCGGGCAATGGCATCAAACAGGTCACGCCTGTGAAAATCGGCATCTTTACCCGCCATTGCAGAGGCTTGCTCGTTACTGAAAAACGCCATTCCCTGGTTTGTATGGAAATGATATTTGACCCAGAATTTTTCACCCGCGGCGTTGATCCACATATAGGTATGTGAACCGTAACCGTTCATATGACGCCAGGTACGCGGCAGGCCACGTTCGCCCATCAGATAGGTGACCTGATGCGCTGTTTCAGGGTTGCTGGTCCAGAAGTCCCACTGCATATGATTGTCGCGCAATCCGGAATCGGGCAACCGTTTCTGGCTGCGAATAAAGTGCGGGAATTTCATCGGATCGCGCACAAAAAAGACCGGGGTATTGTTGCCCACCAGATCGTAGTTACCCTCGTCGGTGTAGAACTTCAGGGAGAAGCCGCGCACGTCGCGCCACGTATCAGGACTGCCTGCTTCCCCGGCCACGGTAGAGAACCGCGCCAGCATCTCGGTCTTACAGCCTTTTTGAAAAACTGCGGCTTTTGTGTATGCAGAGACGTCTTCCGTCGTTTCGAACTCGCCAAATGCGCCGGCCCCCTTTGCATGTGGCTGACGCTCCGGCACTTTTTCGCGATTAAAGTGTGCCATTTGCTCAAGAAAATGGACGTCGTGAAGCAAAATTGGCCCGTTAGGTCCGACAGTAAGCGAGTTGCGATCGCTTTGCGCGGGCGCTCCAGCGCCTGTGGTAGATCCGGAAGCGGGCTTTTTGTCTGATTCATTCATGGAAAACATCTCCTGTTGCACAAAAAATAAGCAAAGCGATCTCTGCAATGATCGGCTTCACACCGTTAATATAGGCCATTTTCGGCCGCGATTGGGCCAGTCTATCGTACTCATGTTTCATCCGATCGGATAGCGGCAGGCGCACGACCTTTTCGCCTGAACACCGCGACCTTCTTTGCAATGTCATAGCACCAGGGCTATCATAGGCTGCACGGATTCGTTCGAAGGCTTGTATCCGGCAAAAGTATGATGCCCCCTTGACGCGCTGCTGTATGCGCCTGCATTTGGTTACCGGCTGCAGCCGGCGATGACCTGGTCCGCCAGAGGCCGGCAAATCATCAGCGAATCCGATCCGACAGCACAATAGCAAGGAATATGATGGGACTATTAATCGACGGAAAATGGCAGAATCAGTGGTATGACACGGCCGGCAGCGGCGGCCGCTTTGTCCGCAGCGACGCGCAGTTTCGTCACTGGATCACAGCAGACGGCAGCCCCGGTGCGAGCGGCGAAGGCGGCTTCCGGGCCGAAGCCGGTCGTTACCATCTCTATGTGTCACTGGCCTGCCCTTGGGCAAATCGCACACTGATCCTGCGCGCACTCAAAGGCCTGGAAGACAAGATCAGCGTGTCCGTTGTCAATCCGTACATGGGAGACAAGGGTTGGACCTTTGAACCAGGCGCTGGAGTCGTGGGCGATCCGGTCGGCAACGCCCGGTATCTGTATGAAGTCTATCTGAAAGCGCAGCCAGACTATAGTGGTCGCGTCACGGTACCCGTCCTGTGGGATCTGGAACGCAACACGATTGTGAACAACGAATCAGCGGAGATCATCCGCATGCTCAATAGCGCATTTGATGGCATTGGCGCAACACCTGTTGACTTCTCCCCTGCTGCGCTGTTGCCGCAAATCGATCAGGTCAACGCGCGAATTTACAACAACATCAATAACGGCGTGTACAAGGCGGGCTTTGCGACAGATCAGGCGGCTTATGAAAAAGAAGTAACCAGTCTGTTTGCCACACTGGATGCGCTGGAGACCGAACTGGGCCAGCGCCGTTATCTGCTTGGGCAGACAGTGACCGAAGCCGACTGGCGCCTATTCACTACCCTGATCCGCTTTGATGCGGTGTATCACGGCCATTTCAAATGCAATCTCAGACGCCTGATCGACTACGAAAACCTGTGGAGCTACACCCGCGAACTCTACCAATGGCCGGGCGTTGCCGCCACCATCGACTTTGATCATATCAAACGGCATTACTATCAGAGCCACCAGACCATCAATCCGAATGGTATCGTTCCGCTGGGCCCGATTCTGGATCTGGAACGCCCGCCCAGCCGCAAGCTATAAATGCAGCAAGCCATAGTGCCTGCCCCGTCGCTTAAACGCGGCGTGCAGGCCGCCGCAATATGATGTATGCCATAATCCCTATGGACAAAACAATCGCTGACATTAGAAAGGCAGAGGTAAAAATGTCTTCGCCCTGCAGGTTGAACAAATCATGGGCCTTGCCCGAGATCCATTGCATAAATGATGCACCCAGAAACAGCGACGTGTTAAATAGCGCAATGGCACGGCCCTGCATGTTCTGAGGGTATACCTCCTTGGCATCGGCCAGTTGCCAGACGGTATTGCCGGCGCCGACCGCTATAACGACGATTGCGGCGATACTAAGCCACAGCTGCTGGCTATAAGCCAGGATAACGAACGCAATCACCAGAACCCAGGGCTGCATGCATAAATACGCATAGCGCTTGCCGGGGCCCGGATCCAGGCGCCCGAACAGCATCGGGCTGAACACGGAAATAATGGACAGCAGCAGGGCCAGGTTCCCCGCAAAAACCAGGCTTGCGTGATGACGCTCGACCAGCAGCGGCCCCAGCCATAAGCCTCGCAGCGTCAAAAACGCGGCATAAATGACGAACACCAGCGACAGAATGCCTGGCGTTTCCCGGATTTTCAGCAAGGCCTTATAGCCCGATATTGAACGCACTGCCACAAGGATCTTCTGTTTAAGACTGAGCGATGAGGCCTCCAGTTCACTGTCCACATTACGAACCCCAAAGTAAATCAGCAGCCAGGTCAGAAAACTCAAGAACGCCAGAATATAAAAGCAGCTGCGCCAGCCGAAATGACCAACCAGCCAGGCGGTCGGCGTTGCGGTAAAAATCAGCCCCAGACTGCCCGATCCCAAGGCAAAGGCGTACATCATTGAAAACTGCTTACCCGAAAAATGCCGGGCCATCAAAACAATACACGCCAAAAAGGCCGGGGCACAACCAAAGCCAATCAAAATCTGCCCCCACTGCAACATCGCCGGAGACACTGCCATGGCCGACAGCACCGCGCCCACCACTGAAAATGGAGAAACAACAAGAATGGTTTTTCTAATACCAAAATTGTCGATCAGAATACCGATCACCACCTGCAGGCAGCCAAATGCAATATGAAAAGAACCGATCACGCCTGCCAGCCTGTCGCTGTCAAGCATGAACTCGGTCTTCAATGGCACGGAAAGAATACCGCCCATAGTACGATAAGCCTGACTCAAAACAAACCCGGACAACAGAAAATAAAGCATGAGCTTGACTTTATTTATTGAGATCGACTGCGTATTCAACGGATGCCTCTGATTGAGATTTTAATTATCGAAGTTTGGATTGTAACGCACCGCAGCATGAAAGGCCGTTGACATGCCGGGCCCGCCCATCGGCTTTCCGCCTGCTGAAAACACGATGTTTCTTGCGATCATTTCATCAGACTTCGGTCTCGCGACGCTCATGGCAACATGAGCACCAGGCACGTATCGCATCGACAGGCGAGCCCAAAAGCACTCTAATCAGATGATGGCAATAGCTGACGTTCTGGCGTGAACAAAACATTCTCTCGCGTGTAAAATATTCCCGAACTCTCCGTCAAAGGTCAGCAATGGCAGCCCCGGTTCTATCCACCCCTCGTTTAATGCTAAGGCAATGGCAAGATAGCGATTTAGCCGCCTTTGCCGCCTTGAATGCCGATCCGCACGTGATGCGTTATTTTCCCGCTGTGCTGAATCGGCAGGAGAGCGACGCCCTGGCTGCCCGAATACGGCACCGACTTGACACCACGCAATTTGGATTTTGGGCAGTACAGATTACCGGCGTGGCTGATTTTGCCGGATTCATCGGACTATCCGTGCCCTCTTTCGACGCCCCGTTTATGCCATGCGTGGAAATTGGCTGGCGGCTCGCCCGTCCATACTGGAAAATGGGCTACGCCAGCGAAGGTGCGCGTGCAGCCCTCGACTACGCCTTTGGCGCGTTACACTTACCACAGGTCGTGGCATACACTGCGGCAATCAACACCCCGTCCATCTCGCTCATGCAGCGATTGGGTATGTGGCACCACGCCAGCGATGATTTCGGGCACCCCGCGCTGACCGAAGGCCACCCCTTGCGCCAACACGTGCTCTACCGCGTGACACAAACCGATTGGAAAACAGGTAAACCGCCCCATTGATCGTGGGACGCTACTTGGTTCTGAGGGCATCGTTATAAAAAGGTAAAATGTTTCCCGATCGCCTTGGCCTGTATACCCAAGGGATGAAAAGACATTATTATTGTTCGAGACCCTGGCCAGGATGCCAAACAGGAATCTGGCTTTATCCACCTGCCCCGCCATTTACCAGATAACACACTGGAGAATCGTTGCCATGACAGCCTCCGAACACATTGACGATCTGATTGCAAAACTCACAGACTGGCGTGGCAACATGCTGGCCAATATCCGCAAGACGATTCTTGCTGCCGACAGCGACATCATTGAAGAATTCAAATGGATGGGCAGCCCGGTATGGTCCCGCGACGGCAATATTGTGGTTGGTAACGCGCACAAGAACAAGGTCAAACTCACTTTTTCCCAGGGTGCCCACCTGCCCGACCCAGAGAAGCTATTTAACGCCGGGCTGGACGGAAAACAATGGCGCGCCATTGACCTGTTTGAAGGCGACCGGATCAATAAGCCCGCACTAAAGATACTTATCCAGGCAGCGGTTCTGTTCAATCAGCAAAAACTGCAGGCCAGACAATCGAAAAAATCTCCAGCCAGGAAAAATTGATTGATCGACGTGAGCCAGGACCGCCCAGCGTTGCGGCAAATCAATCACAACTGAAATTGCGGTCCCGTCGGCTCATATCCATTGCTGCCGTTATATCTTCCGACAGTAATGCCACTGGCCATTAATTTTCTGCCTCAAGCACTGCGCCGGCCAGTTCCATCAGAACCGGGCTGAGTTTGCTCACGATATCGACTGCTGGCAGATGCGTGTTGACGCTGACATTCAACACATGAACAGGCTGATACTTGAAACGCAATGGCGTTGCCAGCGCAATCACGTTCGGCTGCCAGGATGCGACGCAAAAACCTGATTTTCGCACCTGCCGCAGCGATTGCCGAATTTGCCGCTCCAGCGAGGCCCAGTCTGCATGGCGTCGCAGGTGCAGGCGTTGCATCAATTCATCGCGCGCCTGCGGCGCCATGCTTGCCAGATACGCCCGGCCCAGCGAGGTCAGTTCAATGGGCACCCGCTGCCCCGCGACCACATTGCGCAGCGAGACTTTCTTATTGAAGCGGACCGATTCCAGATAGACCATTTCATCATGGTCAATGACCGCAATCCCCACATTGATTTTGTGCGCCTGGGCAACGCGTTGCATCAGCGGCGCTGCAATTTTCAACACAGGCGACGCCGAACGCATTGCATGCCCAAAGCTGAGCAACGGCGCTGCCAGCCGATAGGCGCGTTCGCGAGCTTCGTAATCAAGCATTCCGGTGCGCACCAGGGTTTGCGTCAAGCGGCTGACCGTTGCCGGCGCCAGGCCAGTGCGTTCGGCCAACTCACTGTTTCCTATCAAATCCGCTCCTGGACGGAACGCTCGAAGAATGTCGATCCCGCGCTCCAGTGAGCGATTTTGAGCCGGGCGATCCAGGCGTTCCTGCACGTTTTTGCTGACCATACGTACTCCTCTTCAATTCCATCTAGTGAAATTTCGTTATTACGTATTGCAAGTTTAACGCATAAACTGCAATCGTAATATTGATACGCCAACACAAGCTTGGGCCGCCGCAAGGCAGCGCCTGAACAACCAGACAATGACAGGAGACCTCATGAAAACTAGAAACATATCAAGCGCTTGCCTGAAGGCAGCCTTCTTGGCAATTACCGGCCTGACAGCGGCCTTTGCGAGCCAGGCTGCACAAGCAGCCTTTCCTGAACGGCCGGTGCGGCTGATTGTCCCCTTTGCCCCGGGAGGCGGCACGGATATGATTTCCCGGCTGCTGGCAGAAGGCATGGCGCGTGAGCTGAAACAACCGGTAATTGTAGAGAACAAGCCCGGTGCAGGCACCACCATCGGCTCGGACGAAGTGGCCAGGGCGCGCCCCGACGGATACACGCTGCTGATGGCGACCTTTGCCCATGTCGTCAATCCCTATCTGCATCCGAAGCTACCTTACGATACCGATAAGGCATTCGCCGCAATCAGCATGATCGGCCACTCTCCCAGCGTGCTCGTGGTCAGACCCGACAGTCCGATCAAATCCGTGAAGGATTTGATCGAGACAGCAAAACAAAAGCCCGGCACGCTCACCTATGCGTCTCAGGGCGTGGGCACCTCGGCGCATCTGGCCGGCGAACTGCTCGAGTCTCTGGCGAAAATAAATATGTCGCATGTGCCTTATCGGGGCGCTGGGCCGGCGCTGAATGACCTGTTGGGCGGCCATGTCGATACGATGTTCGGCACTGCCGCTGCGGTGGGCCCCTCCTTGGAAGCGGGAACGTTGCGGGCATTGGGTGTGACCACAGCCGAGCGCTCTCCTGCGCTGCCGGATATTCCCACTATTGCCCAAAGCGGTTTAGCTGACTATGTGCTGGACAGCTGGTATGGCCTTTATGCACCGGCCGGTACGCCGCCGGAGGTCATCGCAACGCTGAATGCCGCTGCGCATAAAGCAGCCGGCACCGATACGTTCAGGAAAAAGGTTCAAGGCGAAGGGCTGGTGATATCCACAGGCACACCCCAGGCGCTCGATGACTATATCAAAGGCGAGCAAGCCCGTTGGAAAAAGGTAATTTCATCCAGCAAAATCACGCTGGACTAGTCGCAATCGAAATAAAGGAAGCAGTGATATGACACACACATTGATCGATGTCCAGGTGCAATCCGGTATTGCAACTGTATTTCTCAACCGACCTGAAAAACGCAACGCCATGAGTGACGATATGCGAACAGAGTTCATTGAGGCCCTGGAACAAATCGCGGCCGACAAATCCATTCGGGCGCTGGTTCTGACCGGCAATGGCAAGGGCTTTTGCGCAGGCGGGGATATCGCGGGTATGCAGCGGCGCATGCAGGCACAGCCCGGAGAGGTCGCCATCAATGGCTGGAGTCGCCAGCAGCGCGTCCACCATGCAGTGTCGCTGCTGCATACTATGCCCAAACCTACCATTGCTGCGGTCAACGGCGCGGCCTCGGGCCTGGGCGCCGATACAGCCATGAGTTGCGATTTTATCGTCGCCTCGGAGGCCGCCACTTTCAGCTGGTCATACATCAATCGAGGGCTCATTCCCGATGGCGGCGGCATGTACTTTCTGCCACGACGCATCGGCCTGCCCAAAGCCAAGGAACTTATATTCAGCGGGCGCACCGTCGCTGCACAGGAAGCACTGGCTCTGGGGATCGCAGATCGTGTGGTCCCGCCCGACGCATTATTGAGCAACGCACAGCAATGGGCAATAGAACTGAGCGCCGGTTCAGGAACAGCACTGGCCCTGGGGAAAACCATCTTGAATCAGACATTCGAACTGACAGCAGCGCAAGCATTTGCCCAGGGGAGCCAGGCCCAGGGCATCTGTTACACCAGCACCGAGCACCGGGAAGCCGTGATGGCATTCCTGTCCAGAATGGCCGAAAAAAAGACCACCAAATAACGGGAAAAGCAACACAATCATGAATGCAATATCACGTCTTATTCGGCCACGCAGCGTGGCAATCATCGGCGCCTCTGCCGATTTGGGAAAAACAGCGGGAAGGCCCCTGGCCTATTTGCGCAAACATGGCTTTGATGGCGCCATCTATCCCGTCAACCCGCGCGTGACGCATATTGGCGACGTACCGTGCTATCCGGATATTGACTCGCTGCCGGCGGTTCCTGATGTGGCCATCATATTGCTGGGCGCCGGGCGTGCGCATCAGGCAGTTCGGGAACTGGCGCAAAAAGGCACCGCGGCGGCCATCGTGCTTGCCAGCGGCTATTCCGAAGCAGGAGCCGAGGGAAAAGAACGCCAGCAACAACTGCGGCAGGCCGCTGGCGCAATGCGAATACTGGGACCCAATACCATTGGTCTGGTCAATCTGACCGATGGCATTCCGCTGTCTGCAAGCGGAGCGCTGGAAATGGATCAGTTCCCGGTCGGCGACGTTGGCGTGGTTTCGCAAAGCGGCGGCATTCTGGGCGCCCTGCTCTCGCGCGCCGCGGCACGCGGAATCGGCATGTCCAAGCTGATATCAACCAGTAATGAAGTGGACCTGGAAATGGCCGATTTCATCGACTATCTGGTTGACGATGCGTCCACCAAAGTGATTGCACTGTATATTGAATCCATACGCAATCCACAAAAATTTCGCGCCGCTGCATTGCGGGCGCGACTTGCGGGAAAGCCTATCGTGGCGTTCAAAATCGGCAGATCCGAAGCGGGCGCCCAGGCGGCCATCTCGCATACGGGCGCATTAGCCGGTCAGGACACGATGTATGACGCCCTGTTCCGGCAGACCGGTGTGATCCGCGCGCAGCGATTCAGCGACCTGCTGGATATGCCAAGCGCATTATCGACCGGACGCATACTGCGAGGCAGACGTGTCGCCATTCTGACGTCAACTGGCGGCGCCGGCACCTTGGTGTCAGACAGCCTGGGCGTGGCCGGTTTTGAAACCCCGGCGCCAGGCGCCCGGACCGCAGCCGCATTGCGTGCACTGCAGGGTGATATGCCGGCGGCGCTGGATCGCAACCCGGTTGACGTGACCCTGGCCGGTTTACAGCCTGATCTGTTGCGTGGCGCAATCGCCACCCTGTCGGCCAGTGACGACTATGACGCACTGGTCATGATTGTGGGTTCGTCCAGCCTGGGCAATCCGCAATTGATGGCCGATGCCATTTGTGATTGCCTGCCCGAGACAGACAAACCCATTGTCGCATTCGTCAGCCCGCATGCGCCAAATGTGGCCCGTCTGCTCAATCAAAGGCAAATACCTGCATTCATGGAACCGGAGTGCTGCGCTGTTGCCCTAGATGCCATGTGGCAAACCCAGGCAGAACCTGCACTGCAGGCGCCGTGCATTGTCCAGTCGACCCCACTGGCAGACCTGCCGGCGGGAACATTGAACGAAGCCCAGGCCAGAGACCTGTTTTCCCGATTCGGCATTGCCGGCGCCGGACAAACCATTGTCTCGAATCCGACACAGGCACAGGCGGCCGCCCTGCAATATGGATCTGCGGTCGTGCTGAAAATACTGTCCAGCCAGATCATGCATAAAAGCGATGTTGGTGGCGTGTGCGTGGGCGTTGCACCTGAGCATGTGGCCGAGCGCATCACCCGGATGCAAACAGAAGTCTATGCCAAAACCGGCGTGCGTCCTGAACAGTTTCTGGTACAGCAGATGGTGACCTCTGGCATCGAACTGATCCTGGGCTTTCATCGTGATGCGCTGGGCAGCGCCATTTTGCTTGGCATGGGCGGCGTGACTGCAGAATTACTGAAGGACACCACAATGCGTCTGTTGCCGCAACAAGGTGGGCTCAGTCTTGCTGACGCCTATGACATGATGCATGATCTGCGTACCTGGCCCCTGCTCGATGGCTATCGCGGCCGCATAAAAGCCGATCAGCAAGCGTTGGCCCAAGCCATCGTGAACTTTTCCAATATGGTGGCCAGCGTGGGAGACAGGCTTATTGAAGCCGAGATCAACCCACTGTTTGTTCTGCCCGACGGACAGGGAGTAAAAGCGGCAGACGGCATCGCGATCCTGGCCGGTTAATCTGGGTAACTAATCTGGCCAATTGATCGGGTCAACTAATGGATTGAGCAATGCAATGAACACAGGATTGCCGGCGCTATCGCTTCATGGCCTGGCGGCCGACACCACAAAACGCAGGCTCGGCCATGGGTCATCGCAAACTTCACAGATCAAGCACCAGCAGTTCGCTTTTCGCTCTGGAAACACACGCAGTCAGATATTCGGATTGCTCATCAGGGCTCAGAATGTAGTCCTGATGGTCGACCTCGCCCTCCAGATAGCGAACTTTGCACGTCCCGCACAAGCCTGAAACGCAGGACGTCTCCAGCTCTATTCCAGCGTCGGCCAGCGCCTCTACCAAACTTTTATCGGCAGGCACACCGATCTGCTGCCCCGTACTGGCTATTCTCACCTTAAAGCGGCCGTCAAATTCTGAATCCGATTCTTTATCTTTACGCTCAGCCACTGGCGCCTTGAAATACTCACAGTGAACTGTCCCGTCGGGCCATTCCTGTGTTGCCTGCGAACAGGCTTGCATAAAGGCGGGGGGACCACAAAAATACACGTGTGTGCCGTCCTCTGAAGCGTTCAGCAGCGCCGCAATATCCAAACCTCGGGCCGGGTCGCCGTTGTCGAAGTGCAAATGCACCTTTGCATGGTCAGCGAAAGCGGCGGTGAAAGCAGCGCAGGACGCGTCCCTCGCACAGTAATGCAATTGATAATCCATCGACCATTTATCAAGGGTGTGGATCATCGATTTTAAGGGCGTAATGCCAATGCCTCCTGCCAGAAGCAGGATTTTTCTGGCGTCTGGCTGCAGCGGAAAATGGTTGCGCGGCACACTGACTTTAACCATGTCCTGCACCCTTAGCGTTTCATGCAAGGTTTTTGAGCCACCCAACCCGGTCTCGGACTTCAGAACAGCAATGACGTAGCGCTTTGTGTCCGTCGGATCATTACAAAGCGAGTACTGCCGGATCAGCCCTGGCTGTATGTGTATATCCAGATGCGCCCCGGCAGTAAATACCGGCAAATCATCACCCTGCGGATGAACCAATTCGTATGAATGGATGCCGGTGGCCTCATAACGGATCTGCCTGACCATCAATGAAAGCGTTGACGCTGTCGCGCTCGCCGGATTCGTCGCTATATCTGTGCTCATATCGTGTCTACCATCTTTGATATCGTTATTGGAAACGTGCTCACGGCGGGCTGCCTGCCCGCCTGATCGTTTACACCTGTTTACCGTAAGTGTCTTTCGCCGTTTTTTCCAGCAGTTCCATCCTGTCGCGTACGAAGTCCGCCCGGGCAGGGCCCGTGTGCTTGTCGCTTTCAGTTAGAATGGCAACAATCTGCTTGGCGACAAATCGACGCTGCGCCACTTCAGCCTCAACGGTCTCCGCTACAGGAAGATCAAAGACGTTGCCCGAGCAATAACTATTGGGTGCACCGCCCGTCTCCAGTAACCACTGCCTGAATCCGTCGGCTGACGCGGCCGGGTTAGTGCCCCGAATGGCATCCCGCAACAGTTTCCTGAACATGTACAAACCGGCGTCGAATTTGGTCGGGTTTTCCAGCGCATGGATAGCAATCGGGCGCTGGCTGATAATGGCTTCATAATCGCCTGGTGCATACTGGCATTCTTTATAATTGGCCCGCTCCCGGTGATTGGGTGGAATGGGCGGCATATCTTCCAGCTTATATTTGCCAAAACGCTCGGGTCGGCGCATGGCAACCTGACCCTCCAGAAAATCGATGCTTTCATAGCCGACCATGCCTTTGTCTCCCACGCTACGCGTGTCGATCCCTGGACCCATGACGCGCCATCCGATCATTTTGGCATTTTCATCATCAACGGGTACGGTCCAGCGGATGATATGAAAGCGGCTGAACAACTTTTTATTCGAACCATCTTCCGAGGTATATGCATGCAGGCTCAAATTCGGCAGTATCTGGTGCTGTACGCGGATAAACAAACGGTCCTTGTCCACTCGCCGGGCCCCTGAGCAAGCCAGGCTGCGGCCCTGGTGTACAGGAATAAATTGCATATCAGGCGGCACCTCCATAGAAGCGGCGCCAACTTCATCAAAGGTCGTGCCTTGATAATGCCCATCGACCACATTTTTTGCTGCATGCAGTGCCATGGTGTGATAATTATCTGCCGCATTATCCTGGACCTGCAGCCAATTGCAATGTTGGAAATTGCTGAACGGCACCAGTTCATCACCTTGTGCAACGGTGAAATTTCCTTCCCACTCGGGAAAAGGCGGCTCTTTATCCGGCGGGCCCATGTACGCAAAAATAAGTCCATTACGTTCCACCGCTTTGTAGGCCCCCTGTTGAATCGAACAGGCAAATTTCTCTGCTTCTTTTTCTTCGCCTTTGGGAAACGGCGCACGCAGGCAGGTACCGTCAACATCAAACACCATGCCGTGATAACAACACATAATGCCGCGTTCCTGAATGGCCCCATACTCCAGCGAAGCGCCGCGATGGACACAATGCGCATGCAACAAACCAATGTGCCCGCTCCCGTCCTTGAAAGCCACCAGCTCTTCGCCCAGGATTTTCAAAAAACGGGGCGTGTCGGTCAATTCCATTGCCATGCAAACCGGATGCCAGAAACCACGCATGTATTCTCCCATCGGTGTACCCGGCCCCACCTCGGTCAATTCCGGATCATGGCCTGGAATCTTGTTGGTGTAATAGCCGCCGTAAGGAATCAGTTTTTTTGTCACTGCACCTGCGGCGCCGGCGCCTCGGCCCTGTTCTGCTTTATCCATTGGTCTGCTCATTTCATCGCTTCCTCTAAAGGTTGTGAATTTCCATTGCCGGTTAAATTATTGATTTAATGTATACTGAACTCTGTATACAAAGAATAAAACGCCAACTGAGCGCTGTACATATGGGTAAACCCTTGTGTTTGTATTCTGTATACAGATATTGCACTACAATTTGTAAAATGAATCGGACGCTCCGGCGCTTGTCCTGCAATGTTGCATCCGTGACCGGCGGCGTTATCAAACACAGACGTGTTAAAAGAGCATCATGAACAACAAACTTATGAAACTGCAGTCTCGTCCCGACTACGTAGACGAAGTGTATAAAGCGCTGCTTGACGCAATTAGCGATGGCACTCTTGCACCGGGAATGCGCATCACCCAGGAAGAGATCGCCGAACAGATGGCGGTTTCCCGCTCGCCGGTGCTACAGGCATTACGCTTACTGAAAAAAGACGGATTTGTTCAGGACGCGCCAGGAAGAGGCATTTTGGTATCTCCTCTGGACCCTGACTGGACCGGCAGGCTTTACGAAATACGGGGCGCGCTGGACATGCTTGCGGTTCGTCTTGCTGCCGAGCGCAAGGCAGAAATAGATCCGGAACTGATCGTTAATGGTCGTCAAGCCTCCAAAAGTGGTGTGGTCAAAGCGCTTATCGATACGGACATTGCCTTTCATACCGCCATATACCAGGCTTCGGGCAATCCGCTGATTGCCGAAAGCGCGCTGGTGCACTGGAACCATTTGCGACGAGTCATGGGTGCGGTGCTGCAATCGTCTGCACAACGGCAATCCATTTGGGATGAACATGAAGCCATTGCCAACGCAATAGCCGAAGGTGACAGCAAACGCGCGGTGGAACTGACCGATTTACATACCAGTCGCGCCCGTGTGAGTCTGGTAAAACGACTGGATGAAGTACTCAAACAGCAAAGCAACCAGGACACAGCCTGATCACTCTGCTTGTCGTTACAGCAATCAGATTTCTGCCGTAACAATGGGCCGGCGCACGCTCCCTGTCTCGTTCTGAGCCTTCGTTGCTGCTTGCTTTTTACTGTTCACCATTCTGCCCGGGACGGCAAAGACCAGCGCGCTACCGATCAACATGCTGATCGCCAAGCCATACACGCCGCCACCGGTAGCGCCGGTATGGGTCTGAAACCAGCCGATCAGATATGGACTGACCACACCCGAGATACTCCCGACCGAGTTTGCAAGCGCAATCCCGGCAGCCGCCGCCGCTCCCCCCAGAATAGCCGGCGGCAATGTCCAGAACTGGGAAATGGTTGTCATCACTCCCATCGTTCCTATCGTTAATGCAACAATAGCAATTGTCGGGCTATGGGCAAAGACGACACTCGCGCATAGACTCAGCGCGCCCACGATACCCGGGATGGCCAGATGCCACCTGCGTTCGCCCTTTTCGTCCGAGCGTCGGCTGACCAGAATCATTGCCAGCGTTGCGGCTGCATACGGAATTGCGGTAAGCAGTCCGATATTGAGAGGATCGTTTACACCGGTAGCCTTGATCAGCGACGGCAGCCAGAAACTCACGCCATACAGTCCCATGGTGAAACAGAAATAAATGCAGCTCATCAGCCAGATTTTAGGATCAAGCAAGCCTTCTTTGACTGAATGCAATTGGTGGCTCTGCTTGTCCGCATCCAGGTTCGAGCTTATCAGCCGTTTTTCTGCAGCATTGAGCCATTTGGCGTCAGATACCCGGTCATCCAGATAGAAAAAAGCAATAATACCGACAAGAACGGTCGGAATGCCTTCCAGCACAAACAGCCACTGCCATCCCGTCAGGCCATATACGCCGCCCATACCATTCAATATCCAGCCGGACAGTGGTCCGCCAATCACACCTGACATAGGAATGCCGGTAAGGAACAGAGCGGTCACTTTACTTCTGCGTGATGATGGAAACCAGTACGTCAGGTACAGCAAAATGGCGGGAATAAAACCGGCTTCAGCGACCCCCAGCAAAAATCTCAGAATATAAAAACTGGTTGGTGTAGTCACAAACATCATGCAGGCCGATAGCGCTCCCCAGGTCACCATGATCCTGGCAATCCAGCGTCGCGCGCCGACACGCAACAGTATCAGATTGCTTGGCACCTCAAACAACAAATAGCCCACAAAAAATATCCCGGCGCCCAATCCGTAAACTTCTTCGCTGAACGACAGATCATTCAACATTTGTAATTTGGCAAAACTCACATTGATACGGTCTAGATATGCGCACATATAACAAAGAAAGAGAAATGGCAATAACCGCCACATCACTTTCCTGTATAGCCCTGCCTCGTCTTTGACAGCACCTTGTTCAACATCATTTTCAATCTGCATTATTGTCTCCACCGAAAAAAGGATTATTTGGCCGGCCCGATTGTTGTCATCTCAAGCTTGTTCGCTTCGCATGACGCGGGTCATGTGAAACGCTGCCAAATAAACATTAATCAAACATGTCAGGCTGCGTAGCCACCAGTTGATCCCAGATTGCCTGGAAATGCAGCCAGCCGATGTATTCACTGCCCACATGTTCCCGGCTATAACGTGCGCGCTCTGGCGTTACCAGGCGAGGCGTAATCCCGGTTGCCTCGATCATCAGTTGCTGCTGGCAGCAACGCTCAAGTGCAATAAACCAGAATGCCGCAGCCTCTATGCTGTGACGGCTCGCCGTCAGCAAGCCGTGATTCTGATGAATTGCCGCTTTCACGCCGGCAAATGCATTGGCCACTTTATGCCCAGCCTTGACCTCTACCGCGACCTGCCCGGCTTCGTCACCGATCACCACATGATCTTCAAAAAACGCAGCGGCATCCTGACTGATGGGCGCCAGTGGTTTTCCCAAAGCTGCAAATGCAGTTCCGTACACCGTATGTGCATGGCACATGGCAACAATATCCTGATGCTGCTCGTGTACGGCTGCGTGCAAGACAAACCCTGCCCTGTTAATGGCGTGCCTGCCTTCGACAACCTTGCCGGTGTGATCGGCAAGAATCAGGTTTGATACCTTTACTTGTGAAAAATGAACTGCCATCGGATTGGTCCAATACAGCCCCGGGTCTTCCGGATCCCGAATGGTCAGGTGTCCGGCAAACCCGTAGTCGTAGCCCTGCAAGGCAAATGCACGGCAGGCGGCGACAAGCCGTTCTTTCAAATGCTGCCTGTGCGCCGATACAGTCGTAAACTGCGGGAGCTCGGGAAAGATCAACTCTTTTTGTTCAGGCTGGTAAATGGATACACGACCGTCATCGAGCGCAATATCGGTTTTTTCAAGTACAGCTGCCATGCGTTTTCTCCTGTTAAATACTCAATAGATGAACTTTGAACGTCCACATCGTCACACGCACCCGCAACCTTGACAAACGATAGTTCTTCATGGAATCATGAATGTGATTCATGGATAATGAAAAATATGAGAAACATCCCGCACTTCACCTTGCTACGCGCCTTTGAGTCGGCCGCTCGCTTAAAAAGCTTTACACTGGCTGCACAGGAATTGCATTTGACCCAATCGGCAATCAGTCATCAGGTCCGCAAACTTGAAGACTATTTTGGCTGCGCGCTCTTTATCAGGCGCAATCGGCGTGTAGAGCTCACACTCGAAGGCCAGCGGTTCCTGGAGAGTCTTTCAAGAATATTTGACGTTATTGAAGCTGCCTGCGCCGAAGTGTCGCTCGCACCCAAGGCTCAGGTGCTCGCGCTCTATTGCGCCCCCAGCCTGGCCGTCAAATGGCTCGGACCCAAGTTGCCGCATTTCATGAAAGCGCATCCTGATATTACGATTCGCCTGACTACCGGGTCGGAACAGGTGGATCTGGTTCGCATGCGCGAACTGGACATTTCGATTTGTTATGGCACGATCATCGAACGCGCCGGCATTGTGAATGAGCCGCTTGGCACCGAGAGAAATGTGCCCTTGTGTTCACCCTCGTTGGTGGAGGCTGGCGCAGACGCAGCGGCACTGATAAAAAAACTGGTTCTGATTGATTCACAATTGAATAATGTGACCTGGGCCAGCTGGTTTACCTTGAACAACCTTCGGTTGCCGGCCAGGCCTCGGCCATCATTTGATCGTGCCGCGATGTCGCTATCGGCGGCAACCGACGGCATGGGCGTGGCATTGGAAAGTACACGCCTGGCCGAGCGCGAGTTGGCCCGCGGCGATCTGATCGAACTGGGACAAGGTGTCTTTAAAGAAATGGATGTGGTCACCCACACGGTGTCCTGGCGCGCCGATGAAAGCCAAGTGCCAAAAATTCGTATCTTCAAGGATTGGCTATATCAGATCGCCGAAGCGCAGCCTACATAGGTGGCGGAAACAGCACAGGCGGCTGTCCGTCTTCCCATGGTGCATATTTGTGCATCACCCGCGCAAAGATTGCTGACTGCTTCCAGTTTTCAAGCCAGCGCAGCACATGCGGCCAGGCCTGCGTTTCAAACCACGCAAAATCAGTATGCGCAAACTGCCTGACAAACGGAGCAATGGCCATGTCGGCAAGCGCGCAATGCGTACCCGAAAGATAAGGCGTACGACTCAGGGTGCCTTCCAGTGTCATTAACCAGCCTGCCGCCTGAGTGCGGTGCTGCAATCCGTGTTCAAGATCGTAACGTTGCGGATATTTGTAGCGGTCAAGATGACACTTGAAATCCTGCTCGCAGGACTCGATAAGCGCCAGCATATCGGCCAGCGAACACCCGGCCGGCGCCAGCCAGCCAGATGGATCATTTTGGCGCAAGGCCCATAGCATGATATCCAGGCTTTGTTCAAGCACCTGCCCATTGGGAAGAATCAATACCGGCACAGTTCCCTTTGGCGAGGCAGCCAGCATGGCAGCAGGCTTGTTGCGCAGAACGATTTCACGCAATTGGCAGGTCTGCGCGCTGGCCGCGATAGCCAGCCGGGCGCGCATGGCGTACGGGCAGCGTCGGAACGAATAGAGAACAGGATGGGACATAAAAAAGCCAGAATAAAAAAAGGATGCCTGCCTCACATTCGTGAAGTGCAGGCATGCTTTGACTCTACCACATTCGCTTGCCAAAGGTGCTGGCAGTGCTATTTTTTGCTGGTATCGCCGGCCGCAGGATTTTTCAGCGCGGCCATGGCCTTTTCGTAATCGGCATGCGCGGCTGCGCGGTCCTGGCCACCATACTCAACGCTCAGATATTCCACCACGGCAGGAATCATATCGTCCTGCAACGGCGGTTGGGGTCTTGCATGTATCTTCCTTTTTTTGTAGCACCGGCGCGCCACACAGCGCCACTATGAGCCGTCGCTGCATGTGGGCCGGCATGACTGACATGCAACAGACAGGGCAATATGCTTTTTATATTACGACAAGTGATTTAATCGGTATAGAACCAGTTGGTTTGCCCTCATGAGGCCAGGAGCGCGCAGCCCGCATGCAAATACACCAAATCAAGCACTTATTAGATATTGAGGGCTACAACAAAAATATACATGGATACACAGTTGCAATAATGTCGCAGTAACAGAGCCACGCCATACCAGAATGCCTGGCATACTCGATCAGCCTGCATCGTCCAGAAGCACTTTCACCTGGCCGCGCCGGCATACGATATGGCACCCCTGGTGCTTCAGCAGAATGTTGCGATCGTGTCCAAGCGCATGCACTTGCCGCAGTTGCAGCAGCCACTGGTTCAGTCGCGCTTCAGTAGGCATGGCAATATGCAGGCGATGCAACCACTGGCGCAGCACGTTGGCCTGGCGATGTTGCGGCAGTTCGCGCCAACGGGCCAGAGAAAAGCCAAGTCCGTCTTCAGAAAGCAGACAATGCTGCAGATCCATATCGCCCAGGTCTTGCAGCAGCAAGGTGCTTTCTGCCATCACGCGCGCATGACGCAGCAGATTCCCCTGCCACTGGGGCCAGCGCTTATTCAGGACCGGTGTAAGCAGGGTGCGCACGGCGGCTCGGGTATATTTTTCATCCCGATTGGTCGGGTCCTGCACGGCCATCCATCCGGTCTGCGCTTCATAACGGGCAGCGGCGTCCAGGATCCGGTTGCGCCCCACAGCCAGCCATGGACGGGATAACCGCAGGGACCCGCGCCGGGTCTGGGCCGCCATCCCTGACATGCCCTGCACGCCGGCTCCGCGTAACAGGCGCAGCAGCATGGTTTCGGCCTGATCGTCACGATGATGGGCAAGCAGCATATGATGGCAATCGTGATTTAACGACCAGTGTTCGAATGCGTTATAGCGCGCCAGTCGAGCCGCCGCTTCAATACCTTTGCCTGAATCGGATGCGACCTGCACCGGCAGCAAATGAAATGCCACGCCAACCTGTTGTGCCAGTTGTGCCGTATGCGCGGCCCAGGCGTCAGCCGCCGCCACCAACCCGTGGTGTACATGAACAGCATGAATGGTTTTTTTTTGCTGCGTGGCAATCTGGGCTGCGGCAACCAGCAACATGGCCGAATCGGCGCCGCCGCTTACCCCAATTGCAATATTGCCTGCGTCTATCGTGCAAAGAACAGCATGCAAGGGCTCAAGAAGCGTGGTGTCTTCAAGCCAGCCCGGCTGCTGCAAGAAAGAATTATTTGTCCTGGACACGACCATAAGACATGAGTCGCTCCAGTCTTCTATCCAGAAGCTCATCAACGTCCATACCAGACACCTGCCGCAGCGCTTCGGAAAGCGAGCGCTTCAGGGTTTTGGCCATGGTCACGGCATCGCGTTGCGCGCCACCCACCGGCTCGGGTACAACTGTATCGATCAGACCAAACTCCAGCAGCCGTGGCGCGGTAATGCCCAGTGCTTCGGCCGCCACAGGTGCCTTGTCGGCACTGCGCCAGAGAATGGACGCACAGCCTTCAGGGGAAATGACACCATAGGTGGAGTATTGCAGCATCTGCACGACATCACCCACTGCGATGGCAAGCGCGCCGCCCGAGCCGCCTTCGCCAATTATCGTGGCAATAATGGGAACACGCAATTCTGCCATGGCATACAAATTGTGCCCGATGGCTTCAGATTGCCCGCGCTCTTCGGCGCCAATACCGGGATAGGCGCCCGGTGTATCCACAAAAGTGAATATCGGCAATTGGAATTTTTCTGCCAGACGCATCAGACGCCGCGCCTTGCGATAGCCTTCGGGGCGTGGCATGCCGAAATTGCGCTTGGCGCGCTCTTTGGTGTCGCGCCCTTTCTGGTGGCCGATAACCATGCAGGCTTCGCCGGAGAATCGGGCCAGGCCCCCCACGATGGACAGATCGTCTTCATACATGCGATCGCCATGCAGTTCGTGAAAATCGGTGAAGATTTCACGGACATAGTCCATGGTATACGGTCTTTGCGGATGCCTGGCAACCAGTGCGGTCTGCCAGGGCGTGAGTTTGGAATAGATACTGTTGGTCAGACTCTCGCTTTTTTGCTGCAGTTTGGTGATTTCTTCGGAAATGTCGACTGCCGAATCAGAGGAAACATGGCGCAACTGCTCGATCTTCTGTTCGAGCTCTGCTATAGGTCCTTCAAATTCTAAAAAAGTAAATTTCATAGTTGTCTTGTCATGAATGGTTGTTCACGCGCACCCGGCTACGCCTTTAAAGGCTGCGCCATAAGTACCATGTCGCCACTGTTCGCCACGGTTGCCATGATTGTGCTACTTCGCGTACCTCGTACCGTGATACAGGTTCACCGCTAAAATAGTGCGCCGAGATTGCCTTGAGCAGCCCCTGGTCATCGATTGGCAGAATATCTGGTCTGTGCAAATTAAAAATAAGGAACATTTCCGCCGTCCAGCGGCTGATGCCCCGAATTGCACATAATTCGGTAATGATATCTTCGTCATCCATTTTAGACCATTTCAGCGGATTTACTTTACGCTCGTTGAAATGATTCGCCAAATCCAGAATGTATTCCGTTTTTCGCCTGGACAACCCCGCTTCCCGCCATTGCGCCTCATTGTATTCAAGAACAGTGGCCGGCGATGGCCGATGACCGCAAAGCTGTGTGAAATTTTTCCAGTGCAGGTCTGCCGTCTTGGACGAAATCTGCTGGCCGATAATGGCCCGCGCCAATGTGACAAAGGCCGTTTTGTTGGTAGCCAGCCATAAATCGGGATTGGCCGGAATGATTTTGCGAAGAATGCGATCTTTCTTGATCAGAAATGTAACGGCCTCGTCCCAATATTCGGGCTTTACCGGCGCAGGTGCTGCAGATGACATGTCTTCCCCTATCAGGCGCGACGCCATTGCGTCAGGCCACCTGGTTTATCCTCAAGTTCCACGCCCTGCTCCTTGAGCTGTGCACGGATCTGATCGGCCTTGCCGAAATCACGGTCCTGCTTGGCCTGGCTACGCTGCTCGATCAGTGCTTCGATATCAGGCTCGCTCAAGGCCGTTGCGGCTACAGACTGACCTTCACGCTTGATATAGCGTGTCGGCGACTGCAGGTAATGCTGCGGATCCTGTTGCAACAGGCCCAATACCCCGCCCAGTGCCCGGATCCGGCCGCTGAGCGTTGCGCTGTTGCGCCGGTTTGCTTCGGTAACCATATCAAACAGGACAGCAATGGCCACAGCGGTATTGAAGTCGTCATCCATGGCGGCTTTGAACGCCTGTTCAAAATCCAGCGACCAATCGATGGATGCAGTATCGGTCACCCCGGTATTGTTGAACGTCTGATAAATTCGATCCAGCGCAGCCTGTGCATTGTACAGGTTATCTGGTGTAAAGTTCTGCGGGCTCCGGTAATGGTTGCGCACCACAAAAAACCGCAGCATTTCCGCTTCGCGCATGTTGATCCGGTAATCGGCCGATGCGCTATCGGGCTCTGAGCTGACAGTATCACGGATTGTCCTGAAATTGCCCAATGATTTGGACATTTTTTCATCATCCACCATCAGCGGGCCACAATGCATCCACCAATTGGCCAGCGTACCGCCGTAGGCGCCTTCGGACTGCGCGATTTCGTTCTCATGATGCGGAAACTTCAGATCAGGGCCGCCGCCATGGATATCCAGAGGCTGGCCAAGCAGTTCCCGGCTCATGGCCGAACATTCAATGTGCCAACCGGGACGACCGCGCCCGAAAGGCGAATCCCAGATGGAGTCTTCGGGTTCGTTGGGTTTAGCCTGCTTCCACAGAACGAAATCGAACGGGTCACGCTTGCCGTCGGAGACGGCAACCCGGTTGCCCGCGCGCAGATCATCCAGCACTTTGCCCGATAGCTTGCCGTAACCAGGAAAACTGCGTACCGCATAGTTAACGTCCCCATCGGGGGTCTGGTACGCCAGGTCCTTGTCCTGCAAGTCCTTGATAATTTGCAGCATACCGGGTATATACATGGTGGCGCGGGGCTCCCGATCGGGAGGCTGTACGTTCAGCGCCCGCTCATCGGCATGCATGGCGTCGGTATAGAAAGACGTAACGGCATGTAAAGGCTGGTTCAGCGACACGGCCTTATTGATGATTTTGTCGTCGATATCGGTGATATTGCGTACATAGTCGACCTGATAGCCGCTTTGGCGCAGCCAGCGCTGAACCACGTCGAAGCTGACCAGCATACGGGCATGGCCCAGGTGACAGAAATCATAGACCGTCATGCCGCAAACGTACATCCGCACTTTGCCGGGCTCTACCGTAACAAAAGGCGCTTTGGCGCGGGAAAGGGTATTGAATATTTGCATGGCGGAAATAAAAAACCAGACGTGCCAACGGTCGGGATTGACCGGTGCAACAAAGAAAAAAAAAGCCGTAGCAGGTTAGGGTTTATACGCCGCACGCTCAACTAAGGCTAAAATACGAAGGAGTAAGTATAGCAAGTCCTCACCAGAGGCTGCATGTACTTGAAGGTTTTCTTTCACGATTTTCTGGATAAGCGCTGTGAAACTTAATGTTATTCACCGTTCGCTGTTAGTGTGCTCCCTGTGCCTGTTGCCAGCGCTGCAGGCAATGGCCCAGCAGGCGACAACCCCGTATCAGGCCGGCTCGACGCCTTCAGGCGGCGCCGCCGATGGCATCCCCTCGCCAATGTACGCCCAGGACAACGGCGCCAACGCGCGCGAGCCCGGCTGGCAGGGGCTGGCAAACGTTCTGAAAAAGCTGGAACCGTCGGTTGACACGTCCATTCCGGAAACGGCTTCGGGCGCGGCAAGCCGTCTGAGCGCAATGATCACGCAGGGCCAGGCAGCCAAGGCGCTGCAGGAGATAGAACGGCGCCAGAATGCCAATGATCGTATTATCGCGCCGGCAACAGATGTTCAATTGCTGTTTCTGAAAGGGCGCGCGCTAGCAGCGCTGGACCGCAAGCCGCAGGCGCTGGAGGTCTATCGCAGCATGACGTCCAGCTACCCGGAGCTGGCCGAACCATGGAACAATATGGCCGCGCTCTATCTGCAAGCGGGGCTTACGGACCCGGCCTATGAGGCGCTCAAAACCGCTCTATCAATTAATCCCCGTTATGGGGTTGCATTGCGCAATATGGGTATGGTGCAATTGATGCTGTCCCAGAAAGCGTTTGCCGATGCTTCCCGCCATGGCATCCCCGGGGCGGCAGCCCAGGCGCAGGCCATCGGACGCATCATCGAAGGTAACTGAACGTGATATCACACTTTGCATTTTCACGCCGCATCGCCGGCTTCGCTCTGGGGGCCGTTCTGTCGGTCGCCGCGCTACAGGCGGCACACGCCGCAGATTCTTCAACTAAAAAGGAAACATCCATGAGTCAGCCACAGGTCAAACTGCAAACCAATCAGGGCGATTTCGTCCTGGAACTGGATGCTGAGAAAGCACCGGTTACCACAGAAAACTTTCTGAAATATGTCAATAATGGTTTCTTCGACAACCTGATCTTTCACCGCGTGATCAAAGGATTCATGATCCAAGGTGGCGGTTTTGACGTTGACATGAAACAGAAAGAGACCGAAGCGCCGATCAAAAATGAAGCCGATAACGGCTTGAAAAACGACAAATACACCATTGCCATGGCTCGCACCAACGATCCGCAATCGGCCACTGCCCAGTTTTTCATTAATGCCAAGGACAACGATTTCCTGAACTTCTCGGCTCCTACTGCCCAAGGCTGGGGCTATGCCGTATTTGGTAAAGTTGTCCAGGGTCAGGACGTGATCGACAAAATCGAGGGCGTAAAAACCGGTAACCGTGGTTTCCATCAAGATGTGCCGGTTGAACCCATCATCATTGAAAAAGCCAGCGTTGTCGAAAACTGATTTTACGCTGCCCGGAACAGTCTGGGTCGCCTCGGATATTCATCTGGCGCGGCAGGTTCCCGAAACCTGCCGCGGTTTCTATGCTTTTCTGGCAGAGGCGGCAGCGCATGCCAACGGGCTTATACTGGCAGGTGATATTTTTGACGCCTGGATTGGCGACGATGCCGCGCTCAATGGTCCCGAACCATGGCTGCAGGAAGCCATCGGGCATCTGGCCGAAACGGCCAAAAAAATCCCGCTGTTCATAGGCCATGGCAATCGTGATTTTCTGATGGGTCCGGATCTGGCCCGTGCGCTGGGCGCGACGCTCATGCCCGATTCGACCCTGTTTCACACCGATGCCGGCCCCATCCATATCAGCCACGGCGACGAGCTATGTACACACGACGTGTCCTTCCAGCGTTTCCGTAAACTGTCGCGCCATCCATTGATACGACGGCTGTTTCTGGCCCTGCCATTGCAAGTACGACGGGCGATCGCGCGTCGCGCCCGCAAGACCAGCATGCATGCGCATGGCACAAAACCAATGTATCTGATGGATGTCGCCCATGAGGCGATATCGGACATATTCCGCGATCATCCCGCGCTGATTCATATGGTCCATGGCCATACACACAAACCCAAGTGCCATCAATTCGAAGACTATGGGACGCAACGGTGTCGCTGGGTGTTACCCGACTGGGAATGGGATCACCCGCCTTTTCGGGGCGGCTATCTATCGATCAGCGCAGCTGGGATCACCATGCACGGCTATACGGCGCCAGACGCCGGTCAAACAGAACAACAATAAGCCCGCGCGGCACGGCCGGATCGGACCGCAGCTCCCCGCTTGAGTCCGCCACAGTCCGCGCCGTATACCCCTGACAGTCGCCTGCGCGCGCTAGCGGCCCTGAAATAGCGGCTTGCGCTTTTCCCGAAACGCTTTGCTGCCCTCCCGATAATCCTCGCTCATTCCCATCTCGCGCTGCAGTTCAATTTCCAGTTCGAGTTGTTCGGGCAGGCTGTTATCGGCGCTCGCGTACAGTGCGTGTTTGGTTGCCGCCAGCGCGCGCGTCGCGCCGGTGGTCAGTTGCGTATGGACGGTTTGCATTTGCGATTGCAGTTGATCATCGGCAATGCACTTCCAGATCATGCCCCATTGTTCGGCCTGTTCGCCAGATATCGGTTCTGCCAGCATGGCTGCGCCCATGGCGCGCTGGGTGCCGATCAGACGCGGCAGAAAATGAGTAGACCCGGCGTCCGGCACCAGACTGATTTTGGCAAATGCCTGAATAAATTTGGCAGATTTGACCGCAAAAACCAGATCGCAGGCCAGCGCCAGGCTCATGCCTGCCCCGGCTGCCACGCCATTGACGAAACAAACAATCGGTGCCGGCAAGGCACGCATCCGCAAAATCAGTGGTTTGTAATTTTTCTCCAGCGCTTCGCCCAGGTCACGAAACTGGCCCGGCTCCAGCGGCTGGCGCTCACCCAGGTCCTGACCCGCACAAAACCCGCGCCCTGCCCCGGTCAGGATGACCCCGCGTAAATCCGCCCGCGACTCAAGAAAGTCCAGGACGTCGCGCAACTCGCTGTGCATCTGCCCCGTAAAGCTGTTGAGTTTGTCCGGCCTGTTGAGCGTGATATATCCCACGCTGTCGCGATACTCAAACAAAATCGTCTCATAGTCTTTTTTTTCCACAGCTGCACTCCCCTGAAAATTCCAAACTGACCGACGCAAGCATGGCTATCGGCTTCAATAAACCCGTCATCATAACCAATCTGACAATAAGTCATTGGCAAACAATCGGTACAGACCCTATCTCACTACAAATTTCCGGGGATCGCAATTCTGTATTCCGGAAGCCCCCGTTCGCCTGTTTTTGAGCCTGGTGCCGCTTGAGGGAAAACGTGAGTTAAGTGTGTCTGAAGTTATCCTTCGGGAAAAACAGATTGCCAATCGGGGACCCCGAATCAATACTGTACGACATATGCAATTTTAGATACAGGAATAGCCCATGACCGTGAGCAACCAGGCGCTGGACGCCGGCGCAGACAAGTACTACCACACCCAGCTACAGGCCGGCGTGTTTACCATTCAGCGCTGTGGCCAATGTAACAACAGCATCTTCTACCCGCGCATGATCTGTCCCCACTGCGGCAGCGACGACCTGCAATGGTACGAACCCTCAGGCAAGGGCACGGTGTATTCCACCACCGTCGTTCGCAACAAACCGGAAAAAGGCGGCGACTATAATGTATCCCTGATCGACCTGGAGGAAGGCCCCCGTATGATGAGCCGGGTAGAACAGATCACGCCTGACGAGGTGAAAATCGGCCTGGCGGTCAGCGCCCGCATCAAGCAGACAGACGACAGCACGTGGCTGGTCTTTGTTCCAGCAGGAGATCAAGCATGATAGACGCGAAACTGCGCGGTGCAACCGCAATTGTCGGTGTCGGACATGCAGGGCTGGGGCTGGCAGAGGGCTATACCGAAATGGAAATTCTGGTTCAGGCCGCCACGCGTGCCGTGCACGACGCAGGCCTGACCATGCAGGATATCGACGGCATCGCCACGGCCAGCGTCGCCTCGACCATGTGGGCGATGCCGGTGATCGAGCACCTGGGCATCAAACCGACCTTTATTGATAACACGATGGTGGGCGGCTCCAGTTTTGTTGCGCACCTGATGCCGGCCATGCAGGCATTAGCCTCCGGCCAGTGCAATGCCGTGCTCGTCTGTTACGGCAGTACGCAACGCAGCTCCACACTGAATCGGGCCGCGATCGGCAACATGCGCAAGGTCATGGACCCGCAGCCTTACGAAAACCCTTATCAACCCTTGAGCCCGCTAAGCTCCTATGCACTGGCTGCCGCCCGGCACATGCATCAATACGGCACGACTCGCGAACATCTGGCCGAGGTAGCCGTTGCCGCCCGACAATGGGCCCAGCTCAATCCCGAGGCTTCCATGCGCGATCCGCTCACGATTGATCAGGTGCTCTCGGCACGCATGGTGTCTGATCCGCTGACCGTGCGCGATTGTTGCCTGGTGAGCGATGGCGCCGGCGCCTATGTGCTGGTGCGAGCCGACCGGGCCAAAACGCTCAAGCAGAAACCCGTTTACGTCCTGGGTAACTCCACGGCCGTGTGGAATCGCCAGATTTCCTCCATGGGCGATCTGACCGTGACCGCAGCCAAACAGTCCGGGAAAATTGCGTTTGAAATGGCCGGCGTCAAGCCCTCGGATATTGACGTCGCCGAGGTATATGACGCGTTTACCATCAATACGATTCTGTTCATGGAAGACCTGGGTTTTTGCCGCAAGGGCGAAGGCGGGGATTTTGTAAGCAAAGGCGGCATCGCCCCCGGCGGACACTTGCCGGTCAACACTAACGGCGGAGGCCTCTCTTGCGTGCATCCGGGCATGTACGGGATTTTTATTCTGATCGAAGCGGTCAGGCAGTTAAGGGGACAATGCGATGCCCGCCAGGTTGCCGACGCCCAACTTGCTGTCGTCCATGGCAACGGTGGCACGCTCTCGAGCCAATCGACTGCGATATTGGGTACCGAAGCGGCACTTTGAGAATCATTAACTGTCGCCCAGGGAACAAATCATACGGACCTGGACAAGGGACAACGTCAGGCTTGGCGCAATGACGGTAGATGAAGATCTGCCGGCAGGCTGCCGTAAAGACGCCAAGCAGGCGCATACACAACAATAGCCGGGCAAGCTGCCCTACATTGGAATGAGATGATAAACAAGATTCTAGAAACACACGAAGCAGCATTGAGCCAAATCCCCGAAGGGGCGTCCATCATGGTGGGCGGCTTTGGCGACGCAGGCATTCCATTTGAAATGCTGGCCAGTCTTGCAAAAATGGGGACTCGCAATTTAACGATCATCAGCAATAACGCCGGCACGCGCGAGGTCGGTATAGCCCGTCTGATCAAAAATGGCCAGGTCAGAAAAATCATCTGCTCTCATCCCCGCCCTCCGCAATCGGATGTGTTCGCGCAGGCGTTTCGTGCCGGCACGATTGAGCTCGAATGCACCCCACAAGGCACCCTGGCCGAAAGAATGCGTGCAGCCGGCGCGGGACTGGGTCCGTTTTTTACGCCTACCGGCTATGGCACGCGCGTATCGGAAAACAAGGAAGAACGCGTCGTCAACGGTGTTGGCTATGTGCTGGAAGAACCCCTGCATGCCGATTTTGCGCTGGTGCGTGCCCATCTGGGAGATCGTTGGGGCAATCTGACCTATCGCTGGGCAGCCAGAAACTTCAATCCCGTCATGTGTACTGCCGCCAAACACACCATCGCGCAAGTCGATAAAGTGGTCGAACTGGGCAGTATTCATCCCGAACAGGTCATGACCCCGGGAATTTTTGTGAAACATATCGTACTTGCAGGAGCGCAGCATGACTGACTACATCCGTCTTGACAGGGAACAGATTGCTAGACTGGTAGCCAACAGCCTGCCCGATGGCGCCTATGTCAATCTTGGTATCGGCATGCCTACGTCTGTCGCAGACTACCTGCCGCCAGACAGGGAAATTATCCTGCACAGCGAGAACGGCATTCTGGGCATGGGACGCAGCGCGATTAATGACGAAATCGATACCGACATCATCAACGCCAGCCGTAAACCCATTGTCCTGTTGCAGGGCGCCTCTATTACCGAACACACCAATTCATTTGCCATGATGCGTGGCGGACATCTGGACTACTCGATCCTGGGCGGCTTTCAGGTTGCCGAAAACGGGGACCTGGCAAACTGGATCACCGATGCGCCCAATGCGATTGCAGCGATTGGCGGCGCGATGGACCTGGCCGTAGGAGCAAAGCAGGTGCTGGTCATGATGGAACATACAACCAAGACCGGTGCAGCCAAATTATTGCATCATTGCACCTACCCGCTGACAGGCGCCGGCGTGGTCGATTATGTTTACACCGATCTGGCCATCGTCCAGGTGTGCGAGGGCCGCTTTATTATACGTGCCATGGTGCAAGGACTGACACAGCAACAGTTGCAGGACCTGAGCGAGGCGACGCTGCACATGGATGGCCCATGCCAGACAATCCGGGTGGACAGTGCAGGACTACCCTATCTGGATTGAACAGCAGATTGGCAGTGTAATGTAGCGGGTGGCGCGCAAGTGCCAGGAGGAACCCGAAACATGCCCTACCATTGAGCATCAAAAAGGTTGCGCTACCTTGCCCTATCCTGAAAAACGCCCGCAACCGGCGATTACAAGTGTGATTGATTACACGGCGACAAAGCACCACTGGCAGGCATCTATTGTCTGCCATCAAGAGCAATATAAAATCCAAGGAGACATCATGAAGACAAGATTCAACAGACTGCGGCATCTGATGCTGCACGCAAGCGTGCTGGCATTCGGGCTGGCGCTAAGCGCAGGCGCTCAGGCCTTTCCCGACAAACCCATTACGCTGCTGATTCCTTATCCACCGGGCGGCAGCGCCGATATGCTGGCCCGGCCGATTGCCGCGCAGATGCAGAAAACAATCAAACAACCGGTTGTTCTTGAATACCGTCCCGGCGCCGGTGGCACCATCGCTACGGCACAACTGGCACGATCCAAACCCGATGGCTATACCGTGCTAATGGTGCTGGCTGCGCACGCGATCAACCCCAGCATGTATAAATCGCTGCCCTACGATACCGAGAAGGATTTCGCGCCGGTGTCGGTCCTGGCTACCTTGCCCATGCTGGTCACCGCCGCCAAGCAGACACCGGCAAATACGACGCAGGAGTTGATCGACTATGCCAAGGCCAACCCGGACAAGCTCACGTTCGCCTCTGCTGGTAATGGCAACACCAGTCATCTGGCGGCAGAACTGTTCAAAAGCGCCACCGACACCAAAATGATCCATGTGCCCTACAAAGGTAGCGGACCCGCCGTGGTGGCCATGCTCTCCGGCGAAGTCTCGCTGATGTTTGACAGCATTTCCACCTCCCTGCCCCATGTGAAGGCGGGCAAACTCAAAGGCCTTGCCGTTACAGGAGCAAAGCGTTCGGCTGTCCTGCCCGATGTTCCTACTGTGGCTGAATCCGGTGTGCCAGGCTTTGAGGTCAATGGCTGGTACGGTATCCTGGCGCCGGCGGGCACCCCTGAGGACGCACTCATGCAACTGAACAAGGCATTCAATGATGCAGCCCAAACGCCTGCAGTCAGGCAGCAACTGACCCAATACGGCTACGAAATAGAGGGTTCAACACCCGGGCAATTTGCCGATCTCATTACAGCTGAAATAAAAAAATGGAAAACCGCAGTCGACCAGTCAGGCGCCCGCATCGAATAACGCCGGGCCTGCAGCTGTGTATTGCGAAAGGCGCGTTTCTATGCGCCTTTCGACCACGAACTGACCAATGGAGACATCATGTCAAAACGTTCCCTGCGTTTCACTCCCCTGCTGTTGCTGCTGTCCCCCGCCCTCGTCTGGGCAAGCGATCACTGGCCTGACAAGCCCGTCAAACTGGTGGTCGGCTATGCAGCCGGCGGACCGGTAGACACGGCCGCCCGGCAATTTGCCAAATTTCTGGGCGACCAGGTCGGACAGCCTGTCGTTATCGAAAACAAAACCGGCGCCAGTGGCATCATCGCTGCGGAAAATGTAGCACGGGCTCCGGCCGACGGCAGCGTGCTGTATTTTCTGGCCAGCCCGACGCTGACCATCACACCGCATATTCAAAAAGGAATCCAGATCGACAAGGATAGGGATTTCCGCTACCTGGGCAACCTGGTCGAATATACCAATGTGCTGGTCGTCAATAACAAACTGCCTGTTAAAAACATCAGTGAACTGGTTGCCTACGCCAAAGCCAATCCTGGCGCCTTATCCTTTGGTTCGGCAGGGGTAGGATCATCCAACCAACTATCTGCCGAACTGCTCAAGCAGCGAACCGACACAGAAATGCTGCACGTTCCCTATCGCGGCAATGCGCCGGCCATGATCGATGTGATTGGCGGGAAGACGTCAATGATGTTTGACATCACCGGTACGGCGATCAATTACATCAACAGTGGCAAGGTGCGGGCCCTGGCGGTCACCTCCAAAGAACGTAATCGCGCTTTACCCGACGTTCCATCTATGTCCGAAGCGGGCATTGACGACTATGATGTAACCGGCTGGTACGGTGTTGTCGGTCCCGCAAAACTGGACGACGCTACCGCCGGGCAGATTGAAAAAGCCTTGAAGACGGTCTCTGAATTGCCCGAGTACCGCAAGCAGATGGAAAAAGTGGGCTACACCATTTCGCTGCGCAGTGGCAAGCAACTGAAGTCACGTATCGATAACGAATACCGGTTGTGGGGCGAGGTCACTGCA